>CACZOP010000181.1 GCA_902782845.1 Oscillospiraceae bacterium
TTTAGCACTCAAAAAGACAGAGTGCTAATAATTGCAAATCAAGATACGGCGGTGATGAAATTCGAGGTTGCCGCGTATCATATCTCAGGAGGGATTTAGCATGAAACTCAAACCTTTAGGCGACCGTGTGGTATTACAGTTCACACAGGCGGAAGAGACCAGCAAGGGCGGCATCATTCTTGCTTCGTCCGCACAGGAAAAGCCCCAGGTGGCTGAAATCATCGAAGTCGGCCCCGGCGGCATGATCGACGGCAAAGAAGTGAAGATGGAAGTCAAAGTCGGCGACAAGGTCATTCTGAACAAATACGCCGGCACCGAAGTCAAGCTCGGCACCGACGAATACGTGATCGCAAAACAGAGCGACATTCTTGCAATCGTGGAATAAGCAGCAAAGGAGAGGTATTATCATGGCAAAACAGTTACTGTATGGCGAGGACGCCAGAAAAGCCCTTCAGGCGGGCATTGACAAACTTTCGAACACCGTTAAAATCACCCTCGGCCCCAAGGGCAGGAACGTGGTGCTGGATAAAAAATACGGCGCTCCCCTCATCACCAACGACGGCGTGACCATCGCCAAAGAGATCGAGTTGGAAGACGCTTTTGAAAACATGGGCGCGCAGTTGGTAAAAGAAGTTGCCACAAAAACCAACGACGTGGCCGGCGACGGCACCACCACCGCCACCCTGCTGGCGCAGGCGCTGGTGAGCGAAGGCATGAAGAACGTGGCGGCGGGCGCGAACCCCATGGAAGTGAAAAAGGGTATGCAGAAGGCCGTTGACGCCGCTGTTGAAGGCCTGAAAGAGAACGCCAAGACCGTTTCGGGCAGCGCCGACATCGCCCGGATCGCCACCGTATCCTCCGGCGACGAGACCGTGGGCAAGCTGATCGCCGAAGCGATGGAAAAAGTGAGCGCCGACGGCGTGATCACCGTGGAAGAGAGCAAGACCGCCGAAACCAACTGCGACGTGGTGGAAGGCATGCAGTTTGACCGCGGTTATATTTCCCCTTATATGGTAACCGATACCGATAAGATGGAAGCCGTGATCGACGACGCTTACCTGCTGATCACCGACAAAAAGATTTCCAATATTCAGGAGATCCTGCCCCTGCTGGAGCAGATCCTCCAGAGCGGCAAGAAGCTTGTGATCATCGCCGAGGACGTGGAAGGCGAAGCCCTTGCCACCATCCTTGTGAACCGTCTGCGCGGCACCTTCACCTGCGTTTGCGTGAAAGCGCCCGGCTTTGGCGACAGAAGAAAAGAGATGCTGCAGGATATCGCCATCCTCACCGGCGGTGAAGTGATCACCTCCGACCTCGGCCTTGAGCTGAAGGATACGCAGGTCGGCCAGCTGGGCCGCGCCCGTCAGGTAAAGGTGACCAAAGAGAACACCATCATTGTGGACGGCGCAGGCGACTCCGCCGAGATCAAAGCCCGTGTGGGCCAGATCCGCGCGCAGATCGAGACCTCCACTTCCGATTTCGACCGTGAAAAGCTGCAGGAACGCCTTGCGAAGCTTTCGGGCGGCGTGGCCGTGATCCACGTGGGCGCAGCCACCGAGATCGAAATGAAAGAAAAGAAGCTCCGCATTGAGGACGCGCTGGCAGCCACCAAGGCGGCCGTGGAAGAAGGTTACGTGGCAGGCGGCGGCATCGCCCTCCTGAACGTGGCCGACAAGGTAAACGCCGTGCTCAACGCCACCGAGAACGCCGACGAGAAGACCGGCGTGAACATCGTGAAGAAGGGCCTCGAAGCGCCCATCCGCCAGATCGCCGCGAACGCGGGCCTTGAAGGCAGCGTGATTATCGACGCTATTGCCCGTGAAGGCAAGAAGGACTTCGGCTTCAACTTCGCCACCGAGAAATACGTGGACATGATCGCCGAAGGGATTCTCGATCCCACCAAGGTGACCCGTTCCGCGCTGCAGAACGCGGCTTCCGTTGCCGCGATGGTGCTCACCACCGAGTCCCTTGTGACCGACAAGCCCGATCCCGCAGCCGACGCCGCAGCCAACGCGGCAGCCATGGCAGGCGCGCAGGGCGGCATGTATTGATCATAACGCCGCAGAACAGGCAAAAGCCCCAAGTCCCTTTCGGGATTCGGGGCTTTTTTCGTTGTATGACCGAAATAAAAACCGGATTATTTTTTTGCCGCAGGACAATGTGATCTGATATAATCCAGAACAAAATCGAAATCCTCTTTTTCGGCGTAAACCTGATTGCGGTTCAAAAGGCCGTTCACCTTGATCAGCCTCCGGCGGGGATAGGCTTTGATCCTCCGTACTTTTGAGAAATCGGAATACATTTCGGTCCGTGCGGCGTTCAGTCCCACGCCCGCGACGGTCGGTTTGCCCGCAGCCAGCCCGGCGAGAACAGTGAGTCCCGCGATTTTTTCCGCTTTTCTCGCCTGCTTCGGGAGCTGCTTATGGTTCACGCCGTTTTCGTCCATCTCGAACAGCACGCAGTATTTCCCGCCCATGATTGCGGCGTAAACCAGATACCCTACCGCCACGAGCGCCGTCATGCCGAGAACGAAATATCCCCAGAATCTGAGGGTTGCCGGTAATCCGTCAAAGAAGGAAGCAGGCCACTGCACTGCGTCGGCAATGATACCGATCAGCGAAATCCCCAGAAGGATAAAAAAGAAGATTTTCCATACCAAAAAGAAAAACGTGAGATTGGTGAGCAGATTCACGTCGTACCGCCAGCGGTATTTGCCGTCGGCGCCGCGGGTGATATGCCCGTCGATCCGCTGTTCCGGCAGAGGTTCCCGTTCCGTTGCCATTCCGACTTACCTCCTTTTATACAGTTCAGTTGTGCATCAGTTCCGGCGATCCCAGCACCGCCTTGCCGCAGGTTTTCATCCGCATGTTCGGCGCTGCGGGCGCGGGGGCTTCCGGCGTCAGTTCTTCCATCGGAACGGAAGAAAGCAGCAGCGTTTCTCCCGCTCCAAGCGCCGAAAAATCAAGAACCGTATCCGCCTTCCGCTTTACCGTTTTTACCGGGACGGAAGCAAAGGCGGCATTGTTTTTTGCAAAATAAGCGAAAACCGTTTTCCCGGCGTATGCTTCCGGCAGCGCAACGAAGCAGGGCTCGCCCCGGGCGCTTTCAACGGTGAAAACAAAACCGTCCTCACTGCACTCCGCGCCTACGGCAAAGCCACCTTCGGCATACAGGCGGAACGACGCCGGCAGCGCGTCCACGGCGGGGCACAGACGCAAAACGCCCTCGTGACTCTGCAAAACGCTTTCCTGCAGCGCCATGGCGACGATCGGCTCCGTTTCAAAATCAAAGTGGACAAAATCGTCGCTCGGCACCGTAAATTTTTCGCGGGTTTCGATGTTATCAAAGGTATAAAACGCGGGATGGTTGCGCTGCAGCGTCCCCACCTCCCCTTCTTCGGCGTTCAGGCCGTTGGGGAAGCCCTGAAAGTTTGAGAGCATGGCGCGGGCAGCCTTCCATACCTCCCCCGCAAAGCCCATGCGGGCAAGGAAGATCGGCAGCATATTCCAGTGGCCGCTCTCTTCCCCGGTGCGGTGGATATACATCTGGTTCGTGAGGATCTCCCACGCGGGCGTGTCCCGGTCGGAAAGTCCCGTGAGCCCTGCGGGATACAGGGGGCTGAGCTCCACGTCCGGGAACGCCTCCAGCTCCGACGGCAGATCCGGATCGCCGAAGCTGCGGCGCACCGGCACGCCGTCTTTGTATGCGATGCCGAAAACCTTTCCTTCTCCCACGGGTTTCTTGCCTTTGCCCACACCGAAGGAAATCGTATCGCCGTCCCAATCGGCGGGGATCCGCAGGGGCAGCGTGATGGGCGCAGGCAGATGCGAGAGCGCGTCCTCCATCTGTTCCCGCAGCGCTTCGTCTGCATAGGGCAGAAACGCAGGGAACAGCGTGCGGATCATGGTGAAATCCGTGCAGACGTCGTCCGCCACCTCGTTGGATTCATAGGCGGAGGTCCCGTGCAGATGATAAAGCCCGTCCGCCTCTTTCTGCAGCAGATCCAGATAAAAGATCACGACCTCCCGCATAAAGGGCAGGACGGTCTCCCGCAGAAACGCCTCGTCCCCGGTATAGCGGTAATGCCGCCAGAGGCACATCGCCGCCTGCGCGCCGGGGGAACAGTTCATATAGTGATATTCCGCGCCTCTGCCGAAGCGGTCGGTCACATCGTGCAGAAACAGCCCTTTCTTTTGCTTTACGATCGCGGCATAGAGCTTGCACTTTTCAACGCCGTTTTTCCGCAGGGCGTAGTAATTTTCCGCCAGCTCCCCATGCCCCGCGGCGTCCAGCGGCGCGTACATGTGCTGCTCGTTATAGTGGAAATAATAGTTCCACGGGATATAGTCGTGATAGAAGCCCCAGAGGCCGCTCGTAAAGTGCGGCGGATAAGCCCCGCGGCTCTCGCTGTTCATATAGTAGAGATAAAGATACCAGACGTTTTCAAGGTAATCGTCCGGCAGCGCCAGATAGGATTTTTCCCAGAATGCAGCCCACGCCGCTTTGTGGTTCTCATACAGCGCCGCTTCGCCCGCCGCCGCGGCTTCATCCAGCGCAAGTCTACAGGCTTCTTTGGCCGCTTCGGTCGTCTCGCCGGTTTTCACCGTCCAATACAGCGTAAAACGGTGAGACCGGGCGTTTTTCAAGGTGACGGCGGCACAGTGCGTGTTTTTGCAGCCGGAATACACGGGCGCCTCCTCCGACACAAAACGCAGCCCGAGGCAGAATTTCGTGGGGTTCAGTTCCTGTGTGATAAAAAGCGACGCAGCCTCCGCAAAAGCAGTTGTTCCGTCGAGGCTCGTTTCCGGCGCGAATTTCTGCATGGCGTACCACCGCCAGAGGGTACGGCTGCCCCAGCGGGAAAGCCGGATCTCCGGCGACTCCCCTTCGGCGGAATCCACCGAGAGGGAAAGCACGGAAACGCCGTTTTCGGCAAAGGCGCGCCCGCGTACCGCCCCGAAGGGCGTTTCACTGTTGAGCGACGCCGTTGCGTCTGTCAGCGAAAGCCTGGCGGTGAATTCTTTTTGATACAGATATTCAAACGCGGGGCTGTTGAATCTGATCGTGATCTCACCGCCGTGCTTTACGCAGGTGAGCTCCTCCTCGTGACCGGAGCAGTAGCAGCTGTCGTCCCACGTTACGCCGGGGGGCGCGTCCTGCCACAGATCGTTCTTATTGATATGGATATGGATCCCGTCTTTTTCCAGCCACAACAGGGAACCCGTATCGCCGTCGCCGATGGGGATCCCCGCCGTGGGGCGGTTTTCGGGGACGCCGAAAAAGAGATCGTGCCGCGGCAGCCGGGCAAGAGTAGAGCTTTGCCATGTTTTGTTTTTCGGATCGAAACACGTTTTCATTTTATCGAATTCCTTCTGAATCAATCGTTCTCTCAAAATGAGCCTTCCGCCGCCGCGAGCAGGATCCATTCGCCCGCGCCCAGAGAAAGGGAATACGCATCGCCGTTTTTTTCTATCATGCCGCTGCCGTCCGCTTTTGTGATTTCAAAAGCCCGGCCGGAAAAAACAACCGGCGTTCCGACCGTCGCCTCCGGCAAAAACGAATCCGGCAGAAAACCGTCGTGGTATACGCCGTCGTTGTTCATACAAAGCACAAGCCAGCCTTTTTCCGTTTTATTGTAAGCAGTGTGCAGGCCGCCGCGTACCCGGAAGGGCAAAAGCGTATCCAGCAAAGCGTCGGCTTCCCCGACGGAAACCGCGTTCGGATGACGTTCCGCAAACGACGGATCGCCGGTGAGATCGATGAGATACGGATAAGAAGGCAGCGTCGGCGTGTCCGCATGGATCATATCGAACACGTCGGGCAACCCGCCGCTTTTCAGCACGTGGCCGTGATTGCCGTGTTTTCCGGGCTGCCCGAAGATAAGCTCCATGGTCCGGTTGATTTTATGTGTGGTATCCTGTGAAAAGGGAGCGTCCGTTTCCGCCGGGAATCTGAACCACTGCTCCGGGAAGGTGATATCCACCATCGGCAGGCTTTCCGGCAGAACCACCCCAAAGGGCCTATACGGTTTGCCGGCGTCGCCGTGTTTTTCGATAAACCGCAGAAAATCCCGTTTGACTTCGCCGTAGGGGCTGAGTTCCGCTGTTTTCAGATCGCGGAAGGTGTTGCATACGCCGTATTCCTCCGCAATATACGTCGCGCCGGAAAACCACGCAAAACGCCACGCGCGCGCCATCACCGACAGAGAGCTGCCGCCGTGTTCCCGCCGTTCAAAGGGAAGGTCGCTGCCGTTGCCTGTATGCAGCAGATCCTCCAGCCATTCGTCCTGCCCTTCCCGCAGCGAAAACGGGATCGTGAAACCCGCGTTTTCTGTATTCTGCCAGCACTCGTAATAGATCCCCCACGGGATCCCGGCGGCGTTCGCCATGCCGCGGGTGTAGGCGATCTGTATCCGCAGGTTCGGGATCTGCCAGCCGGCCTCGGGCAGCAGCAGCCTCGCGCCGTTTTCGATTTCCGTGCGGGGCGCCATATAATAGCTGTCCGCAGGGAATAGCCGCCGTTGGGTCTCTGCCGCCCGCAAGCGGTAAAGCGCTCCCGTTTCTTCCAAAAATGCAGCCAAACCGGAAGACAAAGCGCGGCGCTCCCACTGTTTCGCGGAATACGCTTCCAGAAACAGATCCTTCTCCCCCGTGACGATACGCTCCCAGAGATCCTTCCGCGCGTCGGGATCGTTCGGATCCGCGCCTTCTTTTTCAAACAGGGCTGATATGCGCTCCTGATCGCTGCGGAAGTTGAACGCCCATTCGTGCATCTGGAACCCCAGAAAACGGTCCCCGAGCAGGGCTTCATAATGCGAAAGCAATGTCTCGTCGTAGGGATAAACGTTCGTATAACCGATCCCGCCCTGCAGCCGGTCGATATAAAAGGGGCATCGGAGATCGGATAGAAGCTGCTCCAGCGGGGAACCGACAGCGGCGACGTGGTTAAAATCGTCCGGCGGCAGAAAGCCGGGCTTATGCATCAGCTTGAGACCGTCGCCTTCGCGCCATAGCCCGCTTTTCTGCAAAGCAGAGAAGATTCCCGGCGCGTAGGTATGAATGAAACGGAGCATACCGAAGCCTCTCTTCTTTTATTTGTTGGTCACAATAAACATCATGCGTTCCATCAGCGTTTCGCCGCCGTGTCCGCGCACGTAACCGCCGTGGTCGGAGGTGATGAGGATCAGCCAGTCCTCCGTTTCATAGGTGGGACGCGCTTTCACGGCGTTGATCAACTGCAACCCTTTGTCGTTGGATTTTTTGAACGCCTCGGCATATTCGGGGGTATCGTTCCAGAAGCCGTAGGTATGGCCGTAGTAGTCGCAGTATTCAAAGATCGTGAAAATGATATCCGAGCAATCTGGCCGCCCAAGATCGTCATACGCGCTTTTGAATGTATTTTCATCGGCGGTATCGTCGCCGCCTTCCTCTCCCTCGCTCAGGTTCCACGCCACGTTCAGACCCTCTTCTTTGCTCTTTGCGATGTCGTTGGCGTAGCTCTCCTCGTGGTTCGGCCAGGAGTAGCAGAAGGCGGCGGAATCCGCAAGGCCGTCCTCAATGGCTGTGGTAAGGAAAGTGGGCGCTCTGGAGGTTTTTACGTCGCCAAAGCCGTCGATGCCGTGCTCGTCCGCCCATTTGCCGGTAAGGATCGTGGTCCAGCCCATGCCGGTTGCCGTCTGCTGTGTAATCTTCTCGGGATAATTCGCGCCGCCGCAATAGGCGATATAGGCTTTGCCCCCGTCGGCAAGCAGGGCGTCCACCGCGCCGCGGGAATCCTTCATCACCATGGCGTCCGCCCGGCAGCCGTCCCAGCCCAGCACCAGCACCTTTTTCTCGGTTTTGCCCTCGGGCAGCGGCGCTTTCAGGTGGGAGATCACCATATCGTAGGCCTCGGTCTGCGGCAGGGCGGTTTCCATCGTATTTTCATATATGTCGATGGTATCCATGCGTTCTTCATAGTTTTTTACGTTATCCAGCACGATAAAGCCGGTGGCCTTCATATTCGGCAGGGTCGTAACAACGCTCACGGCAGAGCCGGCCAGCACAAGGAGCACGCAGAGCAGAGGCTTCCACACGAACGGCTCGTTTGAAAGCTTCCGGATCTTCAGGGTCATAACCAGCCAGAAAACAAGGTTCAGCGTCGTGTTCGCAAGCACGCTGCCCCAGGGCGCGACCGCGCCGAAGATCACGTTGTTCACGAGCGGCGTCACGCCGAGCAGCAGCGCCGTATAGATCGCAGTACCGATGAGCGCGGGGATAAGCGGTTTTTCTTTTCCCTTTGCCGCAAAGAGCACAAGAAAGAAGAAAAACGCGGCAAAGGCAAAAAGTGCGACGCAAGCGGCGTAGAGCGGAATGATCCACTTGATGAAAACGGTGGGATAGACGCAGGCGTTCACAAAAGAGAGCGCAGCCGCGATAAGCGTAAACGTCCATGTTTTTTTACTGTTCTGCATGACAGACCTCCTGTTTATCTTTCGGTTTTTCGAATGGAACGAAATCGTTCTTTATTCCGTCTTTAACACAAACTTGTCTGCTTCGCTGAGTTCCAGCAGCCGTATCGCCCGGGAAAAACGTTCGGTAACGTTTGCGAACGCTTCCGGTTCGTGGGCGTCGGAGCCGCAGTAGAATTTGCAGCCGCAGCGTTTCGCGATCTCGAAGGGCCGCAGCACCGTGGGCGTTTCTTCCTCCGAGAACCCGAAATCGTCGGCGTTGAGCTCGATCCCCGCGCCGAGCGCCGCGGCTTTTTTAAAGAGACGCTCCATCTCCCGCTCCGGGAGCAGCCGCAGGGTTTCGAGGTACATTTCGCGTGTGGGAGCGATCAGCGTGCACACCGGGTGCGCGATTCCGATCTTATAAAACGGCAGCGGCATAGAAAGCACCGCGTCCAGCCGCTTTATCCACAGCGCGGCGCGTTCCTCCGCGTTTTCTTTCCCGCTAACCGTGAAATCCGTCATATGCAGATGCGTGGTGGGAATGATCACGAAATCGAAGAGATCGAACCGGGACGGCGACACGCCCGCCGTCAGATCCTCCCGCAGCTCCGTTTCGCAGCCGAACAGGAAACGAACGCCTTCCGCCTGTGGCAGAGGAAGGGATTTTTTTATGTGCTCCGTGTTCTGCGGCGCGTACCAGCCCGACGCGCCGGGAATCGATTCGTCCCAATAATGGTCGGTGACGCAGATCGTGCGCAGGCCGTTCTCCAACGCGTATTTCAGGATATTCTCCGGCGTCTGCTCCGGATGGCCGGAACAGGACGAGAGCTTCGTATGGATATGCAGATCGTGATCGAGTCGGTATTGCATGGTTCCCTCCCGTTATTTTTATGCTCTGCCGAAAAAGCGGTCGGCAAACCGGCGGGCCCTGCCCGAAAGCCGACGCAGCAGCGCTTTTGCTTCTTCGTCGCCGAGATAGGCATCCCGCATAAGTCTGCCTTCCTCAAAACACAGTTCGTCGTGCTGCGGGAAATACTGTTCCAGCAAAAACACGGCGTATTTTGTAAAGCGATAGGTGGCGATCACGTGCAGCGGCGCCTTTTCATACCCCTCCACCGCCGCGGTATAACCGCTTTTCACCGCCTCCGCGAAGCCCGCGAAAGAAGCGTCCTTGGCAAAGATCAGCGTATAGGCTTCGTTGAAGCTGCTGTCGTAGTCCCAGTTGAAATTCCGGCGGTGCGCGTCGTCCACGCCCAGGGGAGAAATATAGATCCCCTCCGCCCTGAGATCGTTCCAGAACGCGAGCTGCAGATTGGCGTCGGTACAGCCCGGCTCCTGCCCGTGCAGGACCTCGGCTGCGTCGTAGACCTTTTCTTTCGCGAAATACCGGAACACGTCGTCCCTGGTGTTATGCGCGTCCCAAACCCAGAACGGATGGGCCAGGATCGCGACGCCGCCCCGCGCGTGAATCTGATCGGCGATCCATTTGCGCCAGGCATAATCCATCGGCTCCACGCCCTCCGGCAACCCGGCGGCCGCGTCTGCGATCGCCTGCACCTCCGCACGGCACTGCGCTTCGTTTTCGTGATACCAACGGTCGAGCCCCATCTCGCCCGGGAACATCGCGCCCACGTTTACCGCGTGGATATAGGCGTCCGGCACGTGGACCTCTTCGCCGTAATAAAGCGCCAGATCCGTGGGGACGTCTTCCGCGGCTTTTTTCGCAATCACGGAGCCGTCGATCAGATGATGGTCGGTGATCGCCAGATAATCAAAACCCGCCTTCCTGTACATGGCGGCGGCAAGAAAGGGATCCTCGCTGCCGTCCACCGACGTACAGACGTGGCAGTGGGTGTTGCCTCGCAGGGGCGTGCGTTCATAAAGATCATCCGCAGCCGCAAACACCCGGAGATCCGCAAGCGCCTTCCATTCCCCCGCCTCGTTCTGCCTGCCGAGGCGCAGGGTATGGATCTGCTCCCGGCGGAAGGTATACGTGAACAGCAGCCGCCCGTCCGCGTCCGCCGTCACGGGGATTTTATCGTATTGCAGCCAGTCGCTGAACGTGAGCAATCTGGCGGAGTTGTTCTCTTCCTGCCCGATCACAAACAGGGCGTATTCCCCGCCGGGGCGCAGCGCGGTCTCCATGCCGCAGCCCCGCGCCGTAAACGCGGTCGGCACACCGAGCCGCGCAACCTGCGGGAAAATCTCATAATCACAGAAAGCAGGATTCAGATTCTGTATTCTCATTACAACGCACTTCCTTTGGAATTCCTCAACACAGAGCCGGAAACAGTTCACATCATTCCGGGTTAAAAAATTATTCCACAGGTTGATCGCAGTAGGGACACCGGGGATCGTCAAAATCATGGACCGTGCCGCAGGTCGGGCATTTGATCTGCGGCAGCGGCGGTTCGTCCGTTTTGCCGCAGACCGGGCAGCAGCTTACCTCCTGCGGCAGGATCCTGCCGCAGTTCATGCACTTGCGGGCGACAATTTCTCTCTTTTTCGCGCTTCCCTCCGCAGATCTCATCGCCTGCAACGTGCCGGACGGCGTGAAAAATTCCAGCTTCCCGCAGTTCGGGCAAACGTGGATCTCCACGTCCAGCGCTCCGGCGGTAAAATTGTGAAGCTGCCCGGTCCAGGGCGTTGCTTCTCCAAGCTGTATTTTTTCCCGCTTGAGCAAAAACATTTCATTCCGACAGCGCAGACATTGCAATTCATTCCTGCTCATATCTCAATCCTCCGTTGTTTCTCCTTTTTTGAGAAATCGCATTCCCGATACGATTTCCCTCCCGATCCGCAGCGCGTCCTCATCGGCAAGGAACACCGGGGACGCCGTACGGCTGATGCGGGTCTGCGCGAAATCCGCGAGCTTTTTCCCGAAAATTCCGTTTTCTTCCGTTTCTGCTTCCGCTTCCTTTTCTTCCGCGATTCCGCAAAGCGGCGTCAGCGTTGCGGAAATCCGCTCCGCTTCCCCGAGATACGGACGGAGCGCCCGCAGCACAGGCGCGAATACGATACGTCGGCTCTCGGCGGCGGGCAGATCAAAAAGAAGCGATACGCCCGATGCGAACGCGGTGAAATAGCCGCCGCCGGTGCGTCTGACGCCGAGCCCCGCGTTCAGCAGCGCCCGCAGAAACACAAGCTTATCCTCCCCGGTTTTCGGGGGAAAGGCGTTTGAACGTGCGGCTGCAGCCAACGCCGCCGCGCCTTTTGCGGCATGATACCGGTCGGAAGAAAAGCCCCGTCTGATCCCGCAGCTTTCGCTTTCCAACGCCGCCGCTGCAACGGCAAGCGTCGCGTCTTTCCAGTCTTTTTCCGTCGATCCGGAAAACAGACGCGGATCCAGAAGGATCAGAACCGGCCGTATGGCGGCGCAGGCGATCCCGGCATACCGCGGCTTCTCGGGCAAAGCAAGCGTGACCGTCGATGAAACCGTCTCCGGCACCGCGTCGACGCTTTCGGGCACGGCAACCACCGGCAGCGGAGAGACGGCGGAATCGGCAAACAAATCTCCGGCGACAGGTCGCAGGCGTTCGTTCGTATGATAAAACGCGGCAGCCTTCGCAAGACCGATCGCCGTTTCGTTTCCGACAGCGACGATCCCGTCGTATACGCCGCGGTTCAGCAGCTGCTGCAGCGCATAAAACGCCGCAACGGAAGGTACGCCGCCCCCGGCGACAGAGTACAGATCCCCCTCAGCCGCCGCTTTGGTTATGAGCTTCCGCGTCTGCGCCGACACCGGATCAGAGATCACAAACAGCGGACGGTTGATCCCTGTTTCTCCGATCAAAGACTTCAGCGAGGCAAACGCGCCGGCATATGCCTCCAGCCGCGGCGAAGCGATGGGAGAAGCCTGCATCGAAGAAAACCGACGCAGCACCGGCAGCGGATAGCCGTCTGCCGCGGGCGCAGCGGGCAGCACAGGCTGTTTTGCGGTCAACGGCGCACAATCCGCCGACAGCGCATGAAACATCTTATAATAAGCGACCGGCAACGGAAGCTGCTGAATCCCCAGTTTCCTTTGCTCGTTTTCGGTCTGCGTATGCAACACGGTTACGCTGTCCGCCTGCTCCGCCATAAACAGCTGCAAACGGAAGGAACGCACGTCCGCGTCGTCTTCCCACGCCGACAGCAGCGCTTCCGCTTCCGCGGCGGAGACCTGCCGCGCCGCCTGCTTCGTTTTCTTCAGCCATTGCGAAACCGAAAGCGGATTCGCATCGGCCAGATGGTAGACCCTGCCGCGCTTTTCTTTCGTGAGCAGTCTGACACATTGCGCCGCGCATACGTCCACCGGCAGGAGCGAGACCGGCAGTTTTTCCATGCCCGCCTCGTAAACGCCCAGCTTTTTCAGCGCGCGCAGACGTAAAAACGGGAGGCTCTCTTCGGGCCGCATCCGGAATACGCCGTCGCTTTTCCGCCAGCCAAGCGTCCCCACGCGAAGGATCACCGCATCCAGTCCTTTCGTTACGGCGGCAATCACGGCGGCCTCCGCCTGCATAAGACTCATAAGGCAGGCATTTTCGCCGAGGTTTTGTCCGATCAGCAGCGTGCGCTCCGTATAGTCTCCGCCGACACGGCAGCGGGTCAGTATGTTTTTCCCCGAAACGCGCAGATCGGAAATCAGAGCGAAAACCGCGCCCGCGTTTTTTGCGAAATCGCAAAGGTTCACCGTGGTCGTTCCGTTCCTCTCGCCATATTCGGCAGACGCGCCGAACAGATCCGTTTTTCCGGCGGCATGGATCACCAGTGAGACCGACGCCGTCAGCGAGGAAAACACGGGTCCCGACAATCCGAACCCCGGGCGGCTGAGGTCGCCCTTCAGGGGGATCGCCGCGTCATCCGTCCATCCGCCGAAATAAAACCGCAGCGCCTCGTTCAGCCGCTCCGTATCGGGGGTGAGACAGTATACGCGAAAACCCGCCCTCACCAGTTCTTTTAACAGATGCGCGCCGAGGAAACCTTCAGCGCCGGTGAGCAGCGCCGTTTTGTTCCCGATCGGCGCGACCGGAGCTGCCGTCGCGTTTAAGAGCATATTGATATTCTCTTTGATCTGCGGCTGCGGCAGACTTTCCCCATGCAACTGCCTTGCGAGATCGAACAAAAACGGATGCTCATACACCGTTTGCAGATGTATATGTAAATAAAACGCAAGCTTCTGCGCGGAGTAGGCGTCGCCGCCCAACGTGAAAAAGTCGGCGTAAATACTGAATTCCGCCAAGGAAGGAAGCGCGGCGCGAACCGCAAGCTCCACCTGCTTTTGCTCCGGAGTTTTTGGCGGAGAAACAGGCAATTTTTCCGCATCGGCGCAAAGCGCGGCGGCGCTCTCCGGCAAAAACGAAAAACCTTTTGCGGGGATCCCGGCGGCCCGGAAATGCCGGATCACAGGGGAAGAAGACGCATAACCGTCGCAGAGCAGCGCCTCCGTTTTGCCGCCGAAAAACAACGCCAGCGCGTCAGAAGGGGCTGTTTGCCCCGTCTGTTTTTCCGCGAAACGGAACGCAGCCTTATAAACCGCCTGCACATGCGCCGCGGGCAGAATGACCGTTTGCGGAGACAAACGGCGCAAAGCGGCAAAAAAACGGCCGGAATCGGAAAGCGCACAAGACGTGCCGCCGCGGTATAGCGGCGCAAGCAGAGACAGTATCACACCGTACACGGACCGCAGCGGGTAAGCGTGCAGGATCCGCCCGGCGCCCATCTCCCCCGACAGACGTTCGACGATCGACAAAAGCCCCGCAAACGGAATGAATCGCGGCGCGGCGTCCGGCGCGGTCACAACGGCGATCCCGCAGGACGGCGCCGTATTTTTCTCCGTCTGAGCGTTCGGAATCGCTGCGTCGACGTTGCGCTCCGCGAAAACGGTTTTCACCTCGCCTGCCCGCAGCGCATCGTAAGAAATGCGCTCGGTGAACGGCAGCGTTCCGGAATCGCCGCCTGTGTTCTCCCTTTCCGTGATCAGAACGATACTTCTTTTTTTTGCGTATCCCGACCGCGCGAACGCAGGGAACGTCCGCTCCGAAGCAAGGAGCAGCGTGCGCTCCGACAAAAAACAGGCGCAGGCAAGGGATAGGAAGCGCAGCGGATCGTTTGTAAAGGTACAAACGTACGGATCGCCCGCGATCGCCTGCAGTACGACCGAGTGGCTTTGCGCTACCTTCAGAAACGACGCAAGCGATATCTGATCCGCGGCGTCATCTCCGCAGAGCGTCAGAAAAGGAGATTCTCCCTGTTTTTTTTGTGCGGCATCAACGAGCTGCGCCATTGTTGAAAAAGAAAATGATCGTTTCATAAACACATCCTGCGCATTGGCCGTTTTTCTGCATAATTCCACAGAAAAACGGGGAAACTGTTGTTGAGGTGATCAAGTTGAAAAGGAAACAGAATAAACGATATGAATTCCCCTCCAACCGTCGGACCGAATTCGCAAGGTTCACGGATCCGGACGTGTTCCCTTTGGAGCCGGAAGCGGAGGACGCCGAACAAACGGAGGACAGCTTTTTCCATGACGACCCTCCCGCGCCGGCGCGGGAACCGGATTGTTATTAAGCGGGATCAGCAAACGCGCTTATATGCGCGTTTTTTAATTATATATTAAAATTATAGCATTATTTTCACAGTTTTTCAATGCCAAACGGTCGATCTTTTGCTCATTTTGTACGATGTTTTTCCGTGTTCTCATTTGTTTTTCAAAAATTACGACAAAAATAATGTTTCTTGTACTTGTTTTAGAAAGAATTCTATGGTAAAATAAGAAAAGTGAATCATCAGATTCGCCGATCAAGAGAAAATATAAGAAGAAAGGTCGGAGCTTCCGCGACGCCGGATCCTCTTTCCGATTGGAGAGAAAGAGCGTTTTCCGTTTCCGCGCGATTTCCGAAGTCAAAGAACCATGGACACAAGATTTGCGATTTCCGAGTATCCGGACGCTGCCGCCGTCAACCGGCAGTTGAACGAGCTGATCAAAAAACCGATCTACACCATCACGCCCGAGGCGCTCGCCGCTTACGAGGCTGATTATTTCGAGAAAAAATGCCAGAAGAGCAAGGCTATGATCGAAGACGCCAAACAGATCATTCCCGGCGGCGTCCAGCATAATCTTGCATTCAACTATCCGTTCCCTTTGGTATTTACCAAGGCCGAGGGCGCTTATCTTTACGACATCGACGGCAACAAGTATTACGACTTCCTGCAGGCGGGCGGCCCCACCGTGCTGGGCTCCAACCCTCCCGAAGTGCGCGAGCAGGTCATCGATCTGCTGAACACCTGCGGTCCGTCCACCGGTCTGTTCCACGAGTTTGAATACAAGCTTGCAAAAAAGATCTCCGACAGCATGGACACCATCGACATGTTCCGTATGCTGCAGAGCGGCACCGAAGGCTGTATGCTTGCCTGCCGGATCGCGCGGCTTGCCACCAAGAACCGCAACATCGTGAAGATGGGCGGCGCGTATCACGGCTGGTCCGATCAGCTGGGCTACGGCATCCGCATCCCCGGCACGAAGTTCACGCAGGCCCACGGCGTTCCCGCAAGGCTCATGCGCGACACGCAGGAATTCTTCCCGGGCGACCTCGACGCACTTGAGCGCGTACTTCGCCTGAATATGTTCCGCGGCGGCACGGCTGCCGTCTTCCTTGAGGCCATCGGTCCCGAAAGCGGTTCCCGTCCCGTTGACAAAGATTTCTGCGCGGGCGTGGAGCGTCTGTGCCGCAAATACGGCGCGCTGCTGATCTTCGACGAGGTCGTTACCGGATTCCGTCTCGGCATGTCCGGCGCGCAGGGCTATTTCGGCTGCTCCCCCGACCTCACCGTATTCGGCAAGGTCATCGCGGGCGGTTACCCGGGCGCGGGCGGCGTCGGCGGCAAACGCGAATACATGAAGTATCTCGGCGCGGGTCTCGACGGCGGCGTAAAGGTGAAGAAAGCATTCTGCGGCGGCACGCTTTCGGCGAACCCCCTGAGCTGCGCGGCAGGCTACTATACACTGGAAATGATCGACAAGACCAACGCCTGCGTCAAAGCCGGCGAAATGGGCGACCGCATCACCAAGGGTCTGCAGGAAATCATCGAAAGACGGCATCTTCCCTTTGTGGCGTTCAACCAGGGCTCCATCTGTCATCTTGAAACCGTGGGCACCCTTGCGTTCTCCATCGACTGGTCCAAGATCTGGACGATCCCGGGCGTGCTGAGCGAAACCAACCGCAGAAAGGCCGAAATGACCCACATGGGCGCCGCTTACATGGCGGAAGGCCTTGTGACGCTCGCCGGCAGCCGTCTTTACACCAGCGCAGCGTACACACCCGAAATGATCGACGACGCGCTTGCGAGATTCGACAGGGTATTTGCCAATATCGCTGTAAAAGAAGACTGATTTTTGAAAGGATTATTAATACAGCAGGAAGCCTCTTCCGGTTGACTGCTGTATTTGTCTTTATTGATATGGAGATTTTAGAAGCAAAAAAAACCGTAGTCCGCGCCGGATTGCTCCTTGTGAAAGAGGGGCTCATTCAGCGTACCTGGGGCAACGTGAGCTGCAGGATCGATGAAACCCGCTTTGCCATTACCCCCAGCGGCAGAGATTATCTCTCTCTGACCCCAGACGACATCGTGATCGTCAACGTCAAGGATCTGCGCTATGAGGGCGAGATCAAACCCTCCTCCGAAAAAGGGATCCACGCGAAATGCTATGAGCTGCGTCCCGAAGTGAATTTCGTGATCCATACCCATCAGACTTACGCTTCCCTGCTGGGGCTCACCGGCTGCGACGTTAACGGCCTTGAAGGCGACGCAAAAGACGTGATCGGCGACCACGTGCCGCTTGCCGCCTACGGGCTGCCGGGAACAAAAAA
>CACZOP010000182.1 GCA_902782845.1 Oscillospiraceae bacterium
GATCACGGACATTCCCACAGCCACACGGGCCTTCAGGATATCCGGCATCTCATCCGCGACCATCTCCGTTTGCCCGAACAGGTAAAAACGGATGTGCTGGCGGTGTATGAACTGATCGCCGACGCCGAGAGCCGGGTCCACGGCGAGCCGGTGGAGAACATCCATTTTCATGAAGTCGGGACCATGGACGCGGTGGCGGACGTGACGGCGGTGTGTTATCTTTTGCACCTGCTCGCGCCCGACAGGATCTGCGCGTCCCCGGTGCACGTGGGCAGCGGGACGGTCCGCTGCGCCCACGGCGTTCTGCCGGTGCCCGCGCCCGCCGCGGCGCTGCTGCTGGAGGGCGTTCCGACCTTTGGGGGCGAGGTGAGAGGAGAACTCTGCACCCCCACGGGCGCCGCGCTTTTGCGGCATTTTGTTGACGATTTCGGTTCCCAGCCCCTGATGACCACGCAGAAGATCGGCTATGGCATGGGCACGAAGGAGTTCCCGCAGGCCAACTGCCTCCGCATTCTGCTCGGCGAAAGCGGCGACCGGCCGACCGACAGCGTAACGCAGCTGAGCTTCAACGTGGACGACCAGACCGCCGAAGAGCTGGCCTTTGCCATGGAGCGCATTTACGAGGCCGGCGCGCGGGAGGTGTTTTACGTGCCCGTGACCATGAAGAAGTCCCGTCCCGGCGTGCTGGCGCACGTGATCACGGACGAGGCGCATAAAGACGCCGTTGTCGGCGCGGTGTTCCGGCACACCTCCACCATCGGCCTGCGGATGGCCGCTGTGGACCGCTGCGTGCTGCAAAGGGAAGAAGTAACGGCTGACACGCCCTTCGGCCCCATCCGGAAAAAGATCAGCCGGGGCTACGGCGTGACGCGGGAAAAATACGAGCACGACGACCTCGCCCGCGTTGCCCGCGAACGGGATATGAGCATTGCGGAAGTGCTGCGGGCGTTGGGTGAACCGTAATACACGTTGAATCAACGCGGCGGATCGGAACGCGCGCCGGATCCGTTGCGTAACAATTATAAAAAAAGCAAACAGAAAGCAGAGAACAGCATGGAAGTCCTTGAAAGATTTTTGAACTACGTTGCATTTTACACCACCTCCGACGAAGAGAGCGATACCGTGCCCTCCACCGAACGGCAGAAGCTGCTGGGGGCGTATCTTGCGGAGGAGCTGCGCGGTATGGGGATCGAAAACGCCGGCATGGACGAATTCGGCCGCGTGTACGCATTTTTGCCCGCCGATACGCCGGAGGAAACCGACGCCATCGGCCTGATCGCCCACATGGACACCGCTCCCGCCGCGCCCGGAGAAAACATAAAGCCCCGCGTGCTCGAATACGGGGGCGGGGATATCGAATTGTCGGAGACGGAAAAAACCACGGTGAAGGAATTTCCGTTCCTTGAAAACTACAAGGGCCAGCGGCTGGTGGTGACCGACGGGACCACGCTTCTGGGCGCGGACGACAAGGCGGGCGTGGCGGAGATCGTTACCGCCGCGGAATATCTGCTCTCCCATCCCGAAATCAGGCGCAGGGGCGTGGCGCTGTGCTTTACGCCGGACGAAGAGGTGGGCCGCGGCACCGAGCAGTTTGATTTTGAGCGTTTCGGGGCGAACCGGGCCTACACCGTGGACGGCGGGACGCTGGGCGAGATCGAGTATGAAAATTTCAACGCCGCCGCGGCAACGGTGCGGATCAAGGGCGTGAACATCCATCCCGGCTCCGCCAAAAACAAGATGCGTAACGCCGCGCTCCTGGCGACGGAATTCGTTTCGATGCTCCCCGCCGCCGAGACCCCTGCCCACACGGAAGGGTATGAGGGCTTTTTCCACGTTTGCGAGATCCGCGGGGACGAAAACGCCGCCGTGGTGAAGCTCATCGTCCGCGACCACGATCTGGCGAAATTCACCGGGCGCAAGCAGCGGCTGGAGCGCATCGTCGCCTACCTGAACGGCGTTTACGGCGACGGCGTGTTTACGGCGGAGATCAAAGACAGCTATTACAACATGAAGAAAAAGATCCTGCCCCACTTTGACCTGATCACCGATGCGGAACGCGCCTTCCGCGCGGCGGGCGTGGAGCCGAAAACCGTGCCCATCCGGGGCGGCACCGACGGCGCGATGCTTTCTTATAAAGGGCTGCCGTGCCCCAATCTTTCCACCGGAGGCGAAAATTTCCACGGCGTGCACGAATTTGTCTCCGTAGACGCCATGGAAACCATGGTAAAGGTATTGGTTGAGATCTGCAAAAAATAGCCGTCAGCCGTCAGCGGTCGGCGGCGACAGGTTCGCCGATACACCCGTCGCCCGAAAGGGCGGTCAGCCTTACAGGCAGGATCTGCCCCGTGAATGGCGCGTCGCTTTTTACGGATACGGGGATATAGTTTTCGGTGTATCCCTGCTGCAAGCCGTTTTTCGGCGTTTCGAACAACACCTCGGCCACCGTGCCGAGGCTTTTTTTTATGAAGTCCCGCCGCAGGTCGTCGCAGACCGTCTGCAGCCGCCTGCATCGCGCCGCCTTTTCGGCGTTGGGGATCCTGCCCGGCAGATCGCAGGCTTTGGTGCCCTCGCGGGGGGAAAAGGGGAACACGTGCACTTTCATAAAGCCGACTTTTTTAACGAAGTCCACGCTCTCGTTGAAATCCGCGTCCGTTTCTCCGGGGAAGCCCGCGATCACGTCGGTGGTGAACGAAAGGGCGGGGAAGACGGCTTTCAGCTTTTCGCAGAGCGCCAGATATTCCGCCGCCGTATAATGGCGGTTCATGCGCCGGAGCGTTCTGTCGCAGCCGCTTTGCAGCGAAAGGTGGAACTGGGGGCAGAATTTCGTGAGCTTCCCCAGCCGTTCGATCTGTTCGTCGGTGATATGGTCCGGCTCCAGCGATCCCAGCCGGACGCGGCGGATCCCGGGGATCGTTTCGGCAAGCTCCAGCGCGTCGCAGAGGGTGCCCCCGCCGTCAAGCCCGTAGGCGGAGAGGTTGATCCCCACGAACACCGCTTCTTTATAGCCGTGGGCGGCCACCGCCTCCAGCTCTTTTTTTACGTCCTCCAACGGCTTGGAACGGGAAAAGCCGCGGGAAGTCGGGATGATGCAGTAGGAACAGCGGCGGTTGCAGCCGTCCTGTATTTTAACGAAGGCGCGGGAGTGCCCCTCGAATTCCGATACGGCGCCGCCGACGTAGGGGTCGTGGTTTTCGTGTTTCGTCACGCGCACGGTCCGCTGCCGGGTGAGGAGGAATTCCTCCAGCAGCCGGGGGAGCGCGGCGTTGGTTTTGTTCCCCAGCACGATATCCGCTTCGGGGAGCTCGTCCGCCGCCGCGGGGAACGCCTGCGTATAGCAGCCGGTGAGCACAACGACGGCGTCCGGGTGCTCGTGCCGCAGCTTGCGGAGCGCCTGCCGGGATTTGCGGCTGCTTTCGGCTGTTACGGTGCAGGAGTTCACAATATACACGTCCGCCGCCTCTCCCGGCGCGGCAGACGAAAAGCCCGCCTGCTCCAGAAGCGTTCGCAGCTCGTTGGATTCATATTGGTTCACCTTGCAGCCCAGCGTGCAGAAGGC
>CACZOP010000183.1 GCA_902782845.1 Oscillospiraceae bacterium
CAGCGGAACCTGCGGAAGGCGAACCCGACAGCCATGCGACGGACCCGGCAGAGAAAGCCGCGGCAAAGCCGCCTGCGCCAAGTGCGGAAGAAGGCGGCGGGCAAACGCCGGCAGAAAGCCCCGAAGCCGAAGCGGAAGACGCGCCTTTGACGGATACGGGACGTTTGCTGCGTTCGATGCGCCTGCAGTTGGAAGCGCGCCGCAACCGCGCCCGCGCGGCGGAGGTGCTGGAGGGCTGGCGGCGGGAAGCCGAGGAACTGAAAGACACCTACCCGGATTTTTCGCTGCAGTCGGCTTTGCGCGAGGGCGGAGATTTCGCGCGGCTCCTGAAGGCGGGCGTCTCGCTGCGGCGGGCGTATGAAACGGCGCATCTGGAAGAGATCCTTTGCACGGCCATGCGCTATGCCGCCCGGCGCGCCGGACAGCGGTCCGCGGCGCTTTTGCGGGATCAGCAGGCGCGGCCGCAGGAGAATCCCGTACAGCAGCGGGCCGCCACACAGCAGGGAACGGACGTGAACAGCCTGACCGGGAACGACATTTTGCGGATCCTGGGCGAGGTGAGCCGCGGCGCTAAAATCACGTTCAAATAAAAACAAAAAAATGCCCGAGGGCAAAAACAGAAAGGAAACAGAAAATGAGATTTTTTGAAGAGAGAAAGAACCGCGATTCCGCCGATTTCGGCGTAGACCTTACGCACTTCGGCGCCGGCGACGTGCTGAACACCACCGGCGGCATCGTGGAAAACGGCGCGGTGACGGACGCGAACGCCCTGTCGCCCGAGATGAAAACCTTTTACGACAAAACGCTGCTGACGCTTGCCGGGGCGAATCTGGTGCACGAGCAGTTCGGGCAGAAGCGCCCCATCCCTAAAAACGGCGGTAAGACCATTGAGTTCCGCAAATTCTCCAAGCTCCCCAAGGCTACGCAGGCGCTGACCGAGGGCGTGACCCCCGCAGGCAACAAGCTGTCGGTTTCTTCGGTGAGCTGCACCGTGGAGCAGTACGGCGACTACATTGAGCAGACGGATATGCTGGAGCTCACCGCCGTGGACAACACTATCGTGGAGGCCACCAAGGAGCTGGCTTCGCAGGCGGGGCTTACGCTCGATACCGTGGTACGCAACGAGCTCATCGGCGGCACCAACGTGATGTACGCGCCGAAGGTGACGGGCGGCAGCGAAACGGAGATCACCTCCCGCGCAGATATTACCGCCGACTGCAGGCTGCGCGTGAAGGACGTGTTCCGCGCGGCGGCGGAGCTCAAAGCCGTGAACGCGCCCAAAATCAACGGCAGCTACGTGGCGGTGATCCATCCTTACGTGGCCTACGACCTGATGCAGGATGCGGGCGAGCAGTGGATCGGCATCCAGAAATACGCGAAGCCCGAAAACGTACTGCGCGGCGAACTCGGGACGCTGGGCGGCGTCCGCTTTGTGGAGAGCACCGAGGCGAAGGTGTTCGGTCCCGCGAAGATCAGCGGCGATTTCTCCCGTCTGACGGTGAAATCCAACGTTTCCTCCGCCACCTCCGTGCCGGTGAAGGAGGCGCTGGAAGCCAAAACCTTTTCCCCGGCCGTTCCCGTGTATGTGAACGGCACGGCGAACACCGTGACCGCCATTACGGTCGCCGGCGGCGTCAGTTCCCTCACGCTCGGCACCGCCGTAACGGCGGCCGCCGGAGACGTGATCTGCGGCAAGGGCGCGGGCAAGGACGGCAGCGCCGTGTTCTGCACCCTCTTTATGGGTGAGAACGCCTATGGTGTCACCGATATCGAGGGCGGCGGCCTGGAGCATATCGTGAAGCAGCGCGGCTACGGCAACGATCCGCTGAACCAGCGCAGCTCGGTGGGCTGGAAGGCCACCAAGGTGGCGAAGCGTCTGCTGGAGGAATATCTGATCCGTTTTGAGAGCGGATCCGAATTTTCCGCCACCGCCGAGGAAAACTGAGCCGTCCCGGTTGCGGAGGGACCGCATAAAAGCGGATGAAGCTTCGCTGAGATAAAGCCATGATACGGGGTCCCGGCGTTTTTCGCAGAGCTTGAGAGCTGCGCCGGGACCCGGAACGAGAAAGGAGAAACAGAATGAAAAAGAATGAAGCGCAG
This sequence comes from Oscillospiraceae bacterium, assembly GCA_902782845.1. Taxonomy (GTDB): domain Bacteria; phylum Bacillota; class Clostridia; order Oscillospirales; family Acutalibacteraceae; genus RUG806. The sequence goes on from CACZOP010000183.1 coordinate 2,101, forward strand.
ACCTATGAAACCGTGTTTGTGCCCAAGACCTCAAAATATGACGACGCGCTCTACGTGGCGGTGAACGGCAGGCGCATTCTTGTGAAAAAAGGGGAGCCTGTGGCGCTGCCGCCCGCCTTTGCCGAGGTGGTGCGTTCGTCCTTTGCCGCCGCCGAAAAGGCGGACGCCTATATCGACGCCATGTGCAGCAGGGAGTGAGACGGCCATGACACTGGGAGAAGCTTTGGACCGGTTCGATCTATTGTATCCGAACGCCATGGAGCCGGCGCTGAAAACAGCGCTTGTTTCCCGGCTGGAGGGAAGACTGCAGGCGGAGATCTTTTCTCTCTATGCGGAGGGAAACGGCGCCTTTGCCGGTTACGACGCGGTTGACGACAGGAACACGGCGCTGCTGGCGCCCTTCCCCTTCGACGATATCTATATCAAATTCCTGTGCGCCGAAAACGACCTGATCTGCGGCGATACGGAGCGTTACCGCAATTCCGCCGCGGTGTTCAACAGTGCGTTTGAGGCTATGGCAGCGTATTATAACCGCACGCGGAGGATCGGAAAACAGGTCCGTCTTCGGGCGGAGTGAGGAGGGCAAGATGGTTTATCCGATGCAGAACCACCTGCCCCGCCGCCGGCAGACGCTGGACAGATTTTACGGGCTTGAGCACCGCGCTGACGTGCGGGAGGGCGCGTTTTACGACGCCGAGAATCTGCGGCCGGACGCGTGGCCGCTGCTGCGGACCCGGCCGGGGCGGAAACGCTGGACGCAAACCGTGAACGGGGAAGAACTGCCCATAGAGACCGATACGCCGGTGACCGCGGCGGCGGAGGTGAACGGCGGACTTTGCCTTTGCAGCGAAACCGGGGTTTATCTGAACGGGCAGCGGGTGGCGGACTGTGTGTTCGATATGCGGCCGGAGCGTCGGCAGATCCTTCCGTTCGGCAGGAACGTGTTTATCTCGCCGGACGGAAAGTATATCACGCCGGACGAAAACGGCGCGCCCCGGGTGCGGCACGCGGCGTTCTGTAAACGAAACGTTCAGGTAGGGCTCTCTTACGGTTTCGCGCCGGGGATCGGCGGAGACTTCATGTATCACGAGGCGGGAGATACGCCGCCGGCAAATCCCTACAGCGGCATGTACTGGCTGGATACGGGCGGGGCGCAGCCGGTGCTTGCTCATCGCGGGGACGACGGCTGGGAACGCGCCGAAAAGGTGTATCTGATTCTGGACGGCGCCGGGATCGGCGATTCGGCGGGAGCGGGCGACGAAGTGTTTTTGTCCGGCGTGGGCGACGCGGAGCTCACCTATACGGCAGCCTTTGTGCAGACGGACAGGCTCTGGCTTGCCGGGAAATATCAGACGCTCCCCGGTCTGACCGCGACGGTGACGCTCGGCAAACGGATCCCGCTGCTGGATCACGCGGTGGAACACAATAACCGCATCTGGGGCTGCCGGTACGGTGAAAACGGCAGGGGAGAATTTGTGAACGAGATCTACGCCTCCGCGCTGGGCGACCCCACCGTATGGGAGAAATACGACGGCGGGGCTGCCGACAGCTACTGCGTGAGCCTCGGCTGCAGCGGCGCTTTTACCGGGGTCTGCGCAGTGGACGGCGCGTTGCTCTTCTTTAAGGAAAACCATATCATCCGCGTAACGGGGAGCATGCCTTCGGAGTACACGGTGACGGTGCTCCCGGCACGGGGCGTTGCCGAAGGCGCCGAGCGGAGCCTTGCGACCCTGAACGAACGGGCGTATTACCAGAGCCAGACAGGGGTGACGACCTACGACGGAGCGCTGCCGGCGTCGGTTGCGGACGCGCTGTCGGACTACCGTTTTTCGTCTGTCGCGGCTGCGGCGAACAACGGAAAATACTATATGGCGGCGACCGCTCAGGACGGACTTCGGCGACTGTTTGTGTACGACAGCAGATCGGGGTTGTGGCAGAAAGAGGACGACGGCATGGGGATCCGTTTCTTCGTGACGCTGGGCGGCAGGCTCTATTACCTGTGTGCGGATCCGGACAACGGGAACCGCAGCGTCCTGATCCTTGCCGACGGTTCTTTTGCGGACGCGCCGGAGGATCTGCTGCACTGCGGCGACCATAGCAGGGAATTCGGCTGGACGGCGGAGGCGCCGCCCGAATGGTTTGCGCTTTCCGGTCCGCTGGATACCGGCAACGGCACGAAGATCCTGCGACGGCTCGTTTTCCGGCTGGAGCTTGCGCCGGACAGCTTTTTCTCCGCCTCGATCCTGCCCGACGGGGACGGCGGGGAGATCCCTCTCTGTCGGGTGTACCGGCAGAAGCCCGGCGTTTTTTCGGTGCCGGTGAACACGCCGCGCTGCCACAGCTACCGCCTGCGTTTGCGGGGAAAAGGCGCGTGCACTTTGTTTTCGGTGACTGCGGTGACCGAACGCACGGGGGAGGTGAGCGGACTTGGAGAATAAACGCGACGCGTTTGAAGGCGGGAGCGATACGCGCCGCCGGCTGGACCAGATGACCGCGATGCTGTACCGGCTGCAGCTCGGAATGGAAGAAGTGAAGGCGAAGCTCGCAGCGCTGAACCGGACCGTGCGCTGCGGGGAACCGACTGCCGGGGAGAAAGGAGAAAACGGAGAATGAAAAAGAAAAACAGATCACAGTCGTTGCCTTTGGCCGGCGCAAGATACGTTGCGGGAACGGAAGACGCCGAGCTCTATACGGAGAGCGGCAGCGACGGCGGCGGGGAAGACTACACCGCCATGTCGAAACGGCTGCTGGACCGGATCCTGAACGAGCCGGCCGGGGCGAATCCGCAGATGAACGCGGGGGCGCTTTACCGGACCTATGAAAGGCGTTTTGCCGGACAGGCGCAAAAGGCGGCGGACAACGCTTTCGCCCTTGCCGCCCGCCGCACCGGCGGCTACGGCAGCTCCTACGCCGCCGGCGCTGCAGCCCTTGCCTACGACGAATATATGCGCGGGCTGGACGACGCGGTGGGGCAGGCGCAGGACAGGGCGCTGCAGTGGGAAAAATACCGGAGCGACCGGCAGTATAAAGCGCTGGAAGCGGTGAACGCCATGGAAAAAACCGCCTACGGGCGAGAGCGAGACAAAGAAAACGACCGGAAGGAAGCGTTTTCGCAGGCTGCAGCCGCTGCGAAGCTGGGCGATTACAGTCTGCTGGAGGCGTTGGGCGTGGATACGTCCGCGGCAAAGCGGGAGGACGCCCTGAAGCAGGCGCAGACACTGGCGTCGCTCGGAGATTACAGCGCTCTGGAGGCGCTGGGCGTGAATTCGGACCAATATCAAAAAGAAGCGATCAGAAAACAGGCGGCGCTGCTTGCCAGATACGGGGATTTTTCCGGTTTGGAGGCGCTGGGCGGCAACACCGCCAACGCGGCGTACGAGGCGGCGCTGGATCGTGCGCTGAAGCTGGCGAAGGCGGGAGATACTTCGGGCCTGGAGGCGCTGGGTGTGGATACCGCGGCGGCGGATTTCGACAAAAAGCTGGAGCGCGCGCTTTCTTACGCGAAATACGGCGATTACGGTTATCTGCGTGAGCTTGGCGTGGATACCGCGGCGGCAGAGCGCGCGGCGGCTTTACAGGAAGCGCAGACGGCGGCGAAATACGGCGATTACGGTTATCTGCGGGAGCTTGGCGTGGATACCGCGGCGGCAGAGCGGTCCGCGGCGCTGCAGGAGGCTGTGGAAGCCGCGAAATACGGCGATTACAGCAAGCTGCGGGCGCTGGACGTGGATCCCGCCGCCGCCGAATACGACGCGGACCTTGCCCGTGCCGTTCAGCTTGCCCGCTACGGCGACTACGGAAAGCTGGACGAGCTCGGGGCGGATACGCAGGCGGTGCGATATCGCGACGCGCTGGAAAACGCGCTGAAGCAGGCGAAATACGGCGACTACGCCGCGCTGGAAGCGCTCGGAATCAACGTGGAAAGCGAAAAATACCGGGAGGCGCTGGAAAACGCGGTGGTGCTGGCGAAATACGGGGATTACTCGGCGCTGGAGGCGCTGGGTGTGGATCTGACGAAGCAGAGATACGACGACGCCTTTGACCGGGCGAAGGATCGCGCGGCATTCGGGGATTACGAGGCGCTGGACGAGCTCGGTGTGGATACGAGCCTGGATAAGATGAAGGAGGCGCTCTCCCTTTCGGAGGCAATGGCGAAATACGGCGATTTCCGCGGGCTGGAGGCCATGGGAGTGGAAACGCAGAATGCGCAGTACCGCTATCTGCTGGAAACGGCGGCGAAGCTTGCGAGGTTCGGCGACTATTCTGCGCTTGAAGCCCTCGGTGTGGACGTGCAGACCCTGCAGGAGAACGGCGAGCTCGATAAGGCGGTGGATTATGCGCGCGCCGGGGATACCTCGCGGCTCGGCTCCCTTTCGGACAACGCCGGAAGGATGCGGGAGCAGCTCTACGGCGGCGTATTGCAGGGCGCGAAAGACGCCTTTGCCTCCGGCGGTTTGTTCGGGCTGCTCAGGTATCTGCATGAACAGGTCGGGCTCGGCGCCATTACGAAAAGGATCAGGGACGAGATATTGGACGCGCTGACCTGAGCGGAAAGGAGAACAGATGAAAATCACAGGAGATTTTGAGCACGTATACGAAGGGGAGCACGGCGCGCGGCAGCTTCTGGCGGAGCCGGATGCCGCCGACCTGGAAAAGGAACTGCGTCTTGCGTTCCGTACGCCCGCGGGGAAGCTTTTTATTAGCCGGGCGCTTACGCCGGAAAACGGCGTCTGCGTTTACCCTTTGCCTCAGGAGCTGCTGGACGCGAAAGGCACGCTGGAGGCGCAGCTGCATATTTCGGATGAGAACGGTTATTACGCCAAAAGCGCGGTGTATTCGTTCCCGGTGGAGCGGGCGCTGGACGGTACCGCCGTCCCGGACGGAGAACGGCTGATCGCTCTCTCCTCCCTTTGCGCCAAAATGGAGGCGGTGGAGGCGCGTATTGCTTCCATCACCGAAGTCCCCATGGAGCTGGTGCAGGCGGCGCTTGCGGAGCTGCAGCGGCAGACGGACGGCTTTTTGTCGCTGAACAGTGAAAATCCGGTGCAGAACGCGGTGGTGACCGCGGCGCTGGCGCAGAAGGCGGACAAAACCGACGCCGTGATCGGCAACAGCGTTTCGCTGGGCAGAAAAGAAAACACGGCCGTCGGGGCGCGGAGCGTTGCGGCGGGAGACGGCGCGGCGGCGTCGGGGTATGCGTCGCAGGCGTTCGGCATCAATACGACGGCGCAGCAGAACTACGCCCATGCCGAGGGCAGCGCGGCGGCCGCGTCGGGGGTCGCTTCCCACGCGGAGGGCGGTTCCACACGCGCCGGCGGCGTGTACGCCCATGCGGAGGGCAACGGCAGCGAGGCTGCGGGAGAGGCTTCCCACGCGGAAGGGAAAGACAGCTACGCAAGCGGGAATTACGCCCATGCGGAAGGAAAGGATACGACGGCAGGAGGCGCAGCCGCCCATGCGGAAGGAAACGGAAGCTCCGCCGCGGGGAACCGGTCGCACGCCGAAGGGAACGGCGCAGCCGCCACCGCCGCTTCCGCCCACGCGGAGGGAGACGGTACGACGGCCTCCGGCGAGAGCAGCCACGCGGAAGGGTACCATACGACGGCGTCCGCCACCGGCGCTCACGCGGAGGGGTTTGCCTCCGTCGCCTCGGGCGTGGGGGCTCACGCAAGCGGCGTGGGGACGCTGGCAGGCGGCGTGGCGCAGATTGCCGCCGGGAAATACAATCTGGAGGACAGTAACGGCATAAACGCGGTGATCGTGGGCGGCGGAACGGCGGACAACGCCCGCGGCAATATCGGAACGCTCGACTGGAACGGGAACGCCTGGTTCAAGGGCGGCGTGAAGGTGGGCGGCAGCAGCCGCGGGGACGTTAACGCGAAAGCGCTGGCAACGGTGGACGCTCTCAACGCGAAGGCGGATCTCAGCGCGCTGGCGACGGTTGCCACCAGCGGCCAGTATGCGGATCTGCAGAATAAACCGGCGATCCCCACCGTCCCGGCGAATGTTTCGGCGTTTACGAACGACGCGGGATATCTCACCGCGCACCAGAGTCTGGCAGGGCTTGCCAGCGAAGCCTATGTGAACGGTCAGATCTCCGCGCTCAGCGGCGGGATCAAAGACAGGTTCATTGTGACCGCCACCTGGAACAGCACCGCAGACAAGATCACGGCTCTCGATATCGCGCCGTCGGGCTGGGAACTGAACGGCGGCAAAAAGGAGCTGGTTCTGCGGCTGAGCGACGGGATCCGCAAGGTGGAGCTTCACGAAGCCGCCGATACCCTTGTCGCAGTGGAACGGAAGCTGTTTGTGGGGATGTTGCCGTCTTCCTCCGTTCTGGGGAACAACAATGTGATCCTGAATGAAAGCGACCACATCCCCACGCTTTTGTATTGTTTCATGGGCTTCGACGATCTTGATCCTTCGGGCAACGCGGACGTCTTCGCCGCGGGGCAGCGCCCGAACGGCGTTTACGTGTGGATCAGCAAAATCTACCGTATGCCGCTGGAGCCGCTGCGGGGACAAACGGACGCGGTAATTGAAAACGGTTCGTCCGGCGGGTGGACGTGGCGGAAGTGGAGCAGCGGAAAAATCGAACTCAGGGCAAGCGACCTCAGCTTTGAACCGATCTCGGGCGGCTTATGGGGGAATGGGATGTCGTATTGCTACAGCGATTTTACGCTGCCCGTTACCCTTGCAAACACGAACTATTCCGTGTTTTGCACGCGTTCCAGCGGAGCCACCTACGTGGTGATCGGCTGCGCGCACAGCACGGGAAGCAAATTCCGCATCGCCCTGTGTCTCCCGTCGCAGAATACCGTACCGTCCACGCTGAACGCGGATCTGCTGGTGCTCGGCGAATGGAAATAAAGGAGGAAACAGAATGACAAGCGTAACGGCAGCGGTGCTCAGCGCGCTGATCGGCGCTGTGGCTTCCATCATTGTGTGCGTGATCAACAACAATAAGCAAAACGCCTTGCTTTTGTACCGGCTGGAGCAGCTGGAAAAAAAGCAGGATAAGCATAATCATCTGATCGAGCGGCTGTACCGCGTGGAGGAGCAGAGCGCTTTGCACGAGGAACGGATCAAGGTGGCCAACTACCGCATTGCCGATCTCGAGAAGATTACGGGAGAGAAAACGGAATGAAAATCAATTGGAAACAAAAGCTTACGTCCCGCAAATTCTGGGTGGCGGCGGCCGGCTTTCTTTCGATGCTGCTTGTGTACTTCGGCAGGGACGCGGGCGCCGCGGAGCAGGTGGCGGCGCTTGTGATGGCGGCGGGGAGCCTTATCGCCTATATTGTGGGCGAGGGACTGGCGGACGGCGCGAATGGCCGGAACGCGGGGCGGATCGAGCTGCGGTTTTTATCGGCGCAAAACGACGAAGAGGAGGAAAACGATCATGACTGACGACGATATTTTTGCGGGCGCTGAACCGGACGATGCATGTGATTTGGGGAATTTTGAACTGATGCACGACGGGAAGGGGGACGACGACGATGAGTAACAGCCCGCTCGCCACCTACAGGCGCATCACGAAGAACAAGAACAGCCCCCGGAACCATAAGATCGACCGCATCACGATCCACTGCATGGCGGGGCAGATGACGGGGCGTGGCTGCGCCGATTACTTTGCCACCACCTCCCGGCAGGTGAGCGCCAACTACTGCGTCGGCTATGGCGGCGATATCGCCGTGAGCGTGGACGAGAATGATCGCAGCTGGTGCAGCTGTTCCGGCAGCAACGACCACCGGGCGGTCACCATTGAAGTGGCGACAGACAGCACCTATCCGTATAAATGCACCGACAAGGCTTACAACGCGCTGCTGGATCTGGTGACGGATATCTGCAAGCGCAACGGGATCAAAAAGCTCAACTACACCGGCGACACCGGCGGCAACATGACGAAGCACAAGTGGTTTGCAAACACCGCCTGTCCCGGCGCGTATCTGGACGGGAAGTTCCCTGAGATCCAGCGGGAGGTGAACCGCAGGTTGGGCACGTCCGGCGGGAATGCGGAAAACGGAGGAAAACTCTGGTTTGTGCAGATCGGATCCTACGCCGTGAAGCAAAACGCCGAGGCAGAGGCTGCGAAAGCGAAGGCCGCGGGATTCGGTACCGTGATCAAAACGGCAACAGTTGCGGGAAAAACGCTATACCGGGTGCAGATCGGCGCTTTCGGCAAAAAAGAAAACGCCGAAGCGCAGATGAAAAAGGCAAAAGAAAAAGGCTTTGCCGCAGCCGTGCTCTGATACGGATATCCCCGAAGACGGAAGACTCTGTTTCGCAGGAAGCAGGGAAGTCTGCTGTCAAATGAAAAAGCCCTCTCCGTTTTGGGGAGGGCTTGCCGTATGAACGGGGAAACCGCTTACGTCCCGGCGGTTTCGATCAGATGCAGCTGATGCAAAGCGCGGGTGACGGCGAGATAGGCGATCCGCGGTTTTTGCAGGAAGCTGTCGGCGTCGGGCAGAATGACCGCGTCGAATTCCAGCCCCTTGACAAGGGCGACGGGCATACAAAAGACGCTGCCGGACAGTTCCTTTTTTTCGTTCCTGATGATGGAAACGCCCGGAAATACCGATTTGAGCGCGTTGCCGAAGGCGACGGCCTCTTCGGCGGTTTCCAGAATCACGCAGGCGGATCTGCAGGTTTCCGGGAGCGCGCGCAGGATCTCGGCGGTCGTCTGCACCGGGGCGGCGCTCTGATAACGGAACGGCGGCGGCCCTTCCCGGTGGAAGGAAGCAAAGTTTGCGTTCTCCGGCGGCAGAAAACGCTTTGAAAAATCACAGAGCTGCCGCGTTGCCCGGTAGCTTTTTTGCATGTGCAGCGTTTCGGCGCCGTAGATCTCCGCAAGCGTTTTTTCATCGGTGTTCGTCAGGGGAGAGATACCCTGGTTCTCATCCGCCAACACGGTGAAGACCGCTTTGGGATAAAGCGCGCGCAAAAGCTTATGCTGGATGGGCGCGAGATCCTGCGCTTCGTCGATAAGAACGTGCTCCGGCGCGCCGTGAAGCGGGCAGTTGCCGAGGATCACGGAGATATACAGCAGCAGGACCGCGTCTTCAAAATAAAGGCTGCCCGCGTTGATCCGTTCGCGCAGCGCCCGTTCCTCCGTTCCGTAAAATGCCTCGAGGAAAGTGACCGCCAGCCGCGCGGGATCGTCGATGATCGCCTGCGAGATCATCTGCCGCGCGCTGCCGAGCAGCCGGTCCTTTAAGCGGCGGTAGTTCTCCGCCGAGGAATCGCCCAGCTCCATTTCGTCCAGAATATGCGCCATGATTTCTTTTTTGTGGGCAAGGAAATAGTTTTCGATCTCTTCACACGCCCAGTTCGCCACGGTCTCAAGCCGGTGCCTGACCGGCAGATAGGCGGGCAGGCCGGAAAAGCGTTTGCCCGGCGCTTCGGCGGGCAGGACCGTTTCCCCGTAAAGGAGGATCGGCCGGAAGCGCAGCGCCGTTGTCCCGATCTGACGTTCCATGAAGGAGAGAAACGCGGGATCATAGAGCCTTTTGATCCACGCCGTCCGTTTTCTGCTGCCGCGGAGCAGCGCCTCGGTCTGCTGCAGCGCAGGGCTGACGCCGAATCCCCTCAGATGCCGGCCGAACAGCTCGGGAAAACTGCACATCTGCGCGTTGAGCTCGCCGAGCTCCGGCAGCACGTTTGACACGTAGGAGCGAAAGGCGGCGTTGTTTGTGAACATCAGCACCGAGGGGGTGTATCCCGCCGTCCGGAGTTGGTATAAGAGCCACGAAAGCCGGTGCATCCCGATGGAGGTCTTGCCGCAGCCGGCAGGACCGAACACCGCCAGATTTTTTTTCGGGTCGAAACGGATGGCGCGATTCTGCTCCCGCTGGATGGTGCAGACGATGGAACGCATCTGCCCGTCGGCGCTGCCGGAAAGCGCTTCCCGCAGCACCGCATCGTCGATCTGCAGATCCGCGTCCCAGAAGCTTTGCAGAACGCCCTCCTGAAATCGGTATTGGCGGATGCGCGTGATCTCCCCCGTGATCTCACCCGCGGGGGCGCGGTAGGCGGCGGGGCCGGTCTCTCCCAGATAAAACAGGGCGCTGACCGGGGCGCGCCAGTCGTAAACGAGGATCTCGCTGCGGTCGAAATCGGTGAGCGTCGCTATACCGATATACAGCTTTTCCGCGGAATCTTCGCCGTCAAACACAAAATCCACACGCCCGAAATAAGGGGCGAGC
>CACZOP010000184.1 GCA_902782845.1 Oscillospiraceae bacterium
GCCGTTCGCGTCGCCGTAGATCGTTTTCGCGGAACCGAACGCGGCAAGCTGGAACAAAAGCGCTGTTATACAGGCAGCAGCCGCAAAGATCTTTATGCTTTTTTTCATTATAACACTTCCAAGTCGTTTTGATGATCCGTCTTAAAACAAACAAAAACAAATGATGCGGAGCCCGTTTATTATACTCTATCACCGCGCAGAATGCAAGTTTTTTTGCTCCCGGGGCCGTTCAGCCGTTGATTTCCGGGGATTCTCAGCCGTTTTCTCCCCTGTCGGCGGGTTCCATCATCACAAGGATCTCCTTGCCTTCTTTGGTCTTTACCGATTTCGTAACCTCGTAGCCCCGCTTCTCATATTGGGGAACGAAGCGGTCGTAATCGAAGCGCATATCCAGCAGCACGTAATCGAGCTTTTCACCCTCCTTGGGCTCGTGATAATACACCTCATACAGCGTATCCCGTTTGGCAAGATGGCAGGTATAGTAGGCGGAAGCCGCGACGCTGGCGTCCTTCGGGATGGACGAGATCGTTTCCCGGATCAGCGAAACCTCCTCCGCATCGTAAAAATACATGGTGTTGTATTTCACGAAATTCTTGACCGGCCCGACAAAGAAGCACAGCGTCCCGCAGGCAAGCGCCGTGCACAGGAACCGCTTGCCGAAATCGGGCGTCAGCTCGCTCAGATTCAGCACGCAGAGATAAAACACAAACGCCGTGACGCCGAAGCTGTATTGATAGCTGACGTCATACTGATAGGGGTACACCGTAAGGAGGTTCAGCAGCAGCATGGGCAGCAGGAGCAGCAGGCGGGAGACCTTTTTTATGCAGAAAGGCAAAAACGCCAGCGGCGCGAACATCTGAAGAAGGAACAAAAGCTTTGCGCCGTATTCTCCCTCTTTATCCACCAGAATCTGCGTAAAGGCGTAGCCGGGATCCGCAAGCACGTTTTTCACCGCCTCCAGCAGGCCGCCGTCGCCCGCGATGTAGTTGGAATAGCGCCCTTCCATCACGCCGTCGCCGAAGGTCTGCAGCAGATACAGCGCCAACGCGAAATACAAGCCCGCGCCGAGGATGATAAGCGCGCCGAGACCGTATTTTTTCCGGCTCAGGATCACGTAGATCGCAAAGAAGATCAGGTAGACAGCCGCGTCTTCCTTCACCGTCAGCGTCAGCACCGCGCAAACGGACATGGGCAGCCAGCGTTCCTCTTCAAACAAACAGAAGACCCACAGAAGCAGAGGCAGCAAAAAGCAGTTTTCGTGGATGTCGTATTCCGTTCCGCCGGCAACCGCGGGATACAGCATAAGCAGCGTGCACAGTCCCGCGGTCATCCAAGGCCGGAGCTGATAGCGGCGGCACAAACGGGACAGCGGAATGGCGGCGGACGCCAGCACGGCCGCCTGCGCCACCTGCAGCGTGATCGGGGAGGGAAGGATCCAGTAAAGCGGCAGCAGCACGTAGTAGATGGGCGAAATATGCACCGCGAAATGGGAGAGCAGCTCGTCCCGCTCGCAGGTGGTGACCGGCGCCAGCGTCTTCGACATGTTGTGGAACATCTGACAGAAGATGCCGAAGTCGTAGTTCGGCGCATGGAAAGAGAGATACCGCATCATGCCGATACCGCCCACAACCAGAAAGAAGACGCCCATACCGATCCACATCGCCTTTTTCAGGCGCTTTTCGTCGAAGGGACGTTTCGGCCGGCCTAAATAGCCCTGCTTTTCGTAATAAAACAGCAGAACGGCCCAGAACACCGTCAGGATGAACGCATACCAGTAGCTCTCGGCGATATAAACGGACAACACGGAATAAACGGCGAAGGCCACCGGCAAAGCGCGCCGCTCCGACGGTTTTTTCCGCTTCACCGCAACCAGCGTGATCACGGCGAAATTAAAGGCGAAGATGGCGACGAAAAGCCAGAGCGGGATCTCCGTCAGTTTTTCAAGCTCCGTAAACGCGCCGCCCACATAGATCAAAAAGAAACAGGCGCTGATACACCATGCTGCCAGCAGCCGCATCACCAGCGGCTCCAGCGGCTTCTCCTCCAGTTTTTTCAGTCTGCTTATCATTTCAAACGATCCTTTCTTCGGCACCCAAAAGAAAAATGCCGTCGGGATTTTTCTCAACGGCATCTATCATACACGAAAACTTCGGATTTTACAAGCGTTCCCGTGCTTTTTTCATAATTTCTTTTTTCAAAAGTTTAATCGTAGCAGGCGATAAACCCGTTCTCCGCGGTCTTCGTTTTATAAGTCGCGGTCGACTCCTTTTCCCCGGAGCCCAGAGCGAAGCGCTCCACCACGATGCTGTCCCAGTCGTTGCTCACCGCAAAGGCGGCGTCGCCGATGAAGCTTGCACGCACCTCCGGCCAGCGGTTTTCAAAGGTCCCGCCCGACAGATCCGCCAGAAGGACCAGTCTGCCGTTTTCCGCCTTCACGTGCAGCACGCCGGGGCGGCCGACCCACACGTATTCGTCGACAATGGGCTCCTCCGCGTAAAAATCGTCCGGCGGCGCGGTCACGGCGGCGCTTTCCGAAACCGCCGTCGCGGCTTCGGCGTCATCGGGCGCGGGGTCCGCCGGGTCCGGGGCTTCGGTTACGGGCGCGTTCGTCGACGCGGCCGTAACGGCGGACGCCGGTTCGGCATCGGGTTCGGCCGCCGTCCCCGCTTCGGGGGCCTCGGCGAGGGGAAGGGACGCGGGCGCCTCGGTGAGAGCCTCTTCGGTTACGGGCTCGCTCGCGGGTTCTGTTTCGGGCGCCGCTTTTTCGTCGGCGTCGATCCGGCGCTCCTCATAGGCGAGATACGGGATCAGGAAGCTGCCGTCGGGCAGGGTAACAAAGGCTTTATAGTTCTGGTTCAGATCTTTGTCGGGGAACACCAGGCTGTCGGTCTCTTTGGGCGCCGTGGGATCCGAAACGTCGAACAGGCTCAGCTTCGTGCTGCCGTCGAGCCCCGTTTCGGTGCCGCCGTAACCAAGGCCCAGCAGCATCCCCTCCCCCGCGGGATGGAGGTAGGAAGAAAAGCCCGGGAGCTTCACTTCGCCCGTGATCTTCGGCGCGGTGGAGTCGGAGAGATCCACAACGAAGAGCGGGTCGGTCTGCATAAAGGTCACAACGTAGGCGTAGTTCCCCATAAAGCGTACGCTGCGGATGTTTTCGCCCTCAACGAGCACGTCGGACACGCCCACCTGCTTTAAGTCGCCGTCCAGCACGTAAACGCGGTTCTCGTTCCAGTTCCCCGCCGCCACACGGAGATAGCCGTCCGCCTCGTCCAGGGCAAAGGTGTTCAGCACCGTCCCGTCCACAGACCCGCTTGCGGTGCACACGGCCACTTCGCCGCTCACGTCGTATTTCTGGATGCCGGTCTTCACGCCGCTGTCCATACTGCCATTGCGTTTTGAGAAAAACACGCCTCCGGCGGGATACACGGTATCGTAAACGTAGAGGGCGTCGCCGGTACAGTAGATATCCCCGGCCGAACCGAACACGCTCACGCTCTGGGGCGCGGCGTCCGTCTGCGAAAGATTCATGAGCGATACGGTCACAAAGCCGGTTTCGGTCCCCGAAGCGCCCAGATACAGGTTTTCCTCCGCCGTGTAGCAGGCGGTTTTGCCCTCCTCGTTATAAGAGGGCACGTAGGTGGTGTAATCGGTGGGGCTGAAGCGGCTTTCCATCGGGTAGAAGCAGGTCACCAGCATCAGCTTTTCTCCCGCCACCCGGGAGGAAACCGTGTAGCCGTCAAACAGAAGATGGCGGGTCTGCACGGGCGCGGCGGGATCGGTGATATTGTAGATCTGAACCGAGGTGCGGTTCTTTTCCGCTTCGGCGTCGTAGAAGCTGCCCAGGATCACCAGCCGGTTTTGCAGCAGATAGAATTCCTCGCAGTTCCTGTAATGATCGCCTTCCGACAGATCGATGCGCGCGATCTCCCGCTGCGCTCCCTTGGGGTCGATGATCAGCAGCTCCGTGCCTTCTCCCGAAAGCAGATACAGGTAGTTTCCGTCGGTTTTGATCACGTCGCTCTCCAGCACGCCCTCGGTGCGGACGTTGGTTTCGGCATGGTCGGCGACGGCGGCCGCGGAATTCTGCGCGTCGGCCACGGTCACACTGTCGGAATACGCGCCGTCACCGACGGCGCCTGCGGCCTCCTCCACAGCCACGGAATCATCGGCGCTTTTTCTCGCGCCGCCGAAATAAACGGTATTCTGTACTCTGCGGCGGGCGCCTATGAGCTTGCCCACCTCTTTGTAGCCGATGGCCGTGCCGGCGTTGTTCATGTTCCGCCGCATCACGGCGGGCGCGTAAACCAGATCCCGGAACACGAACACCGAGGTCAGCAGCACGCAGGCTGCCACCGCCACGCTGACGACCGCCCGCAGAGGCCGCCCGTGTTTTTTCTGTTTTTTGCCCGTGATCAGCGCCTCGATCTCCTGCGGCCGCAGGCTTTCGGGCAGTTCGGGCGCGGCGGCATTCGCCGCTTTTTCTTTCATAAATCCGAGATCGGCGTTTTCTTTTTTACTCATTGGAGCGCACCTTCTTCCTTTTTCTCTTTCTCTTCCGCCGCCAAAGCGGGAGCTTCGCTCTCCAGTTCCTCCCGCAGCGCATGCAGGGCGCGGGAAAGCCGCGAACGCACCGTGGCGCTTTTCATCCCCAGCACCGACGCGATCTCGCCGCTTTTAAAGTCGCCCAGCACCGCCATGGTCACGATGGCGCGATCCTCCGGCGAAAGCGACCCCAGCAGGCTCCCCACGGCGTCGTCTTCAAAGGCGGGCGCATAGGCGATCCGGGCCGACGCGCCGTTTTCCTCCAGCGAAACGAGCCGCAGGCTGCTTTTCATCTGCAGCTGGTTTTTGCAGGCGTTGGCGAGGATCTGAAACAGCCATGCCTTAAACGCCTCTTCCTTTCTGAGCGCCCGGATGTTCCGCCAGGCGGAGAGGATAGCCTCCTGCACCGCGTCCTCGGCGTCGGAAGCATTGTGCAAGTACCAGAGCGCAAAGCGGTACAGTTCGGCGGCATAATGTTCATACAGCCGTCCGAACGCCTGGGCCGAACCGTGTTTCGCGGCGCGCACGCTGGTTTTCAGTTCACTTTGTTCCATGATCATGTTTCTCCGTAACTTTTTAGAAATCGCGGACGTTGACGCAACGGGAACCGCGCTTTCGTGTTCCTTGCACTTATTAGACCCGAAAAAGAGAAAAAGTGTTGCAAAAAAACAAAACTTTTATTCTGTATAATCCTCGATCCAGCGGGTCAGCACGCCGTTGTCGGTCCGTTCATAGGCGTGCCAGGCGACCACCCGGTTCTGCGCCGGGACCACCAGCAGGTTCTGCCCGCACATGCCGCCCTTGCTGAAGGATCTTCCGCCCTCGTTGGGCGAAAGCTCATAGGGGCGTGAAAGCGCGAACCGCACCCACTCTTCACTTAAATACCGCCTGCCGCCGTAGCAGCCGCCGGTGCGGTAGATTTCGCCCAGCTTCGCCATGTCCGCCGTGCGGATATACATGCCCGTGGCGCCCATGGGATGGCCCATGGGGCAGTGCGCCCACGACAGCTCCTGAAATCCGATATCAAACAGCATCTCCTCCCACAAAAAGGTGTCGAGCGGCTTGCCGGCAACCTGTTCCACAATGCGGGAAAGCAGATAGTAGGCGCCGTCGGTGTAGCGGCGCTCCGTTCCCGGCGCGTCCGGCAGCGGGTAGGTGAAAAGGTAACGCAAAAAATCCCGCCCGTATGCCTGAATGTCGTTCACGTCGATGTCCAGGAAGCCCCCGGGCAGGCCGCACCTGTGCAGCAGCACGTCGTCCACCGTGGCGTCGCGCCAGCGGGGATCCATCCCCTCCGGCAGCAGGTCGGCAAGGATCTCCGTCACCCTGTCGGTCACGTTCAGCCGCCCCCGGTCAATGAGCAGCCCCACCGCCGTCACCACAAAGGCCTTCGCCACCGAATACGTGTTCTGGCAGGGGTTGCACAGCTGCAGATCCAGACTTTCGGGCGCGCCGCCGTTACAGATCTCGGCGATCCGCAGCACGTTGTAATCCTGTTCTTTGATAAAAGCGGCCAGCCGCTCAAGAAAAAGAGACATATCCGTTCCTCCCGCGTTTTTTCCTTTTTCTATTGTATACCATGCCCGCCGAACGCGCAAGTGGGAATTTCGGGCGGCGGATTGCAGGACAAAGCGGAATTTGAACGTGCTGCCGGCCTACCGGCGCAAAAGCAAACTCCCCGATAAATCCTGTTGACCGTAACCCGCCGTCCGGATCGGCGGGACGGTGTGTTTTGTGGAA
>CACZOP010000185.1 GCA_902782845.1 Oscillospiraceae bacterium
AAAATCCGCGGAAGGGAGGCGGCGGTTACGGATATCTCGAAACTTGTGGAAGATCTGAATGCCGGGATCCGCGCCGGCGGGAAAAAGCTGTTCGACGAAACGGTTTACCGCGATACGCCCATTCTGCGGGTGGCGTCCTCCCTGCCCGGGGGCGAGCCGCCGGAATACCGGCAGATGCGAAGGCTCGGCGCCACGTTTGACCGGGGGCTGCATACCGAGAGCCGCATTTTTTATGAGCAGGCGAAATTCATGGCGGATTTTACCGATACTTTTCCCGAAACAGCGCCCTTCCGCAGCTTTTATCCCACCTACCGTATCATGTCTCTTCCGCAGCAGCGGACCTATTTTACCTGGCGGACGCGGCTGCGGGCGGGGGACCTCAAAAAGATCGACGTTTCCTACGTATTTATCTACGTGTTTGAGCTGTTGAATCTGGCGGGCGTTTCTTCGCCGGAGGAAGCGTTCGGAAAGCTGTTGGCGTTTTACCGGTCGTACCGGGCGCTGGATCCCGTGCTGGACAATTATATGCCGGAATGGCTGCGGGATTTCGTGGTGTATTACGGCCTTGATAAAGCGCTGCTGGCGGGGATCGCGGACAATACCTTCGACGAACACGTTGCCGTTTTGCTGCGGCCGGAGGAAGCCGACGACGAGACCCTGTTTGCCGCCATGCAGGCGCTTTCCACGGTGCGGGCGGAGAACTCCCGTTTCTACAGGGAGCGCACGGCGGATTTTGTCGCGGTTTCGGCTGCCGTTTACCGCAGAATGAACGAATACCACGCCGAACACAGAAAAACCTCCTACTGCGAAAGCCTGTTCGGCAGGCTCCGCACGGCGCCCTATGCCATCTTTTCCTCCGCGGTGTTTTACGACTGCCGACGGTTTGAGAACCGCAGCTATGAATTCGGCCCCTTCCACCGTTACGTTTGCGCCGACGGCAGATGGCAGTGTACCCACCCGCCGGGCGGGGGCGAAAAAAGCAAGGCTCTGGGCGCGTTTTTCAGAAATATCGACGCCTTTCTGCGGGAAGCGTGCGACTATCCCTATGAGCTCAAGCCCGCGGAATGCACGAAGCAGTTTGAGACGCTGGCGAAAAAAGAGATCGCGGCCTTCATCGCCCGGAAAAAAGAGGCGGAGCGGCGGGTTGTGACCATTGATTTCTCGGCGCTGGACCGGATCCGCGCCGCAAGCGAAGCCACAAGGGAAAAAATACTCACGGACGAGGAACGGGACGAAACGCCGGCGGCGGAAGCGGAACAGCCCCTGGAGGCCCTGCCTGCCGCCGTCCCGGCGCAGCCGCCGGAGCCGGGCGCGCCCGGTGCTCCGGTAACGCAAGCCGTCCAAAACGCGGGGGCGGATACGCCGCTTTCCGCCCTGAGCGAGACGGAAACCGCGTTTTTGCGGCTGGTGGCGGCAGGGGAGGATCCGGCGGCGTTCTGCCGGTCGGCGGGATTGATGCCGTCGGTGCTGGCGGATGAAATCAACGAAAAGCTGTTTGACACGTTTGCCGATACGGTGATCGATTTTTCTTCCGACGCGCCGGAGCTCGTTCCGGATTACGCGGAGGACGTGAGCGCGCTGCTTTCGGCGCAATAACAGGCGAAGGGAGAGTATAACGATGAAGATACCAACCAGGATCGCTTCCGCGGTGATCAACTCCTTAAAAGGCGGCGTGGTGCCGCGGGTGGGCCTCCCATATATCACCGTGGGCAGAGAAACCGAGATCAACGCCCTGCTGCACGACGTGGCGGTGGTGGCGGACGGCGGCGCGTCTTTCCGCTTTATCGTGGGGAAATACGGCGCCGGCAAAAGTTTTTTGCTGCAGACCATGCGTAACTACGTGATGGATAAAAGCTTTGTGGTGGCGGACGCGGATCTGTCGCCCGAACGGCGGCTGCAGGGGACCAAGGGGCAGGGGCTTGCCACCTATAAGGAGCTGATCGGGAACCTCGCCACCAAAACCCGCCCCGACGGCGGCGCGCTGACATTGATATTGGACCGGTGGATCAGCAGGGTGCAGACGGGCGTTGCGGCCGAAAGCGGGCTGACGCCGACGGATCCGGCCTTTTTAAAGGCGGTGGACCGGGAAATCTACGCGGTGGTGGACGCCCTGAACGAGCTGGTGCACGGCTTCGACTTCGCAAAGCTCCTTTCCGCTTATTACCGCGCCTATCTGTCGGACGACGCGGACTTGAAAGGGAAGGTCGTGAAATGGTTCCGGGGCGAATACGCCACCAAAACCGAGGCGAAGAACGAGCTCGGCGTGAACATCATCATCACCGACGACGACTGGTATGAGTATATCAAGCTCTTTGCGGCTTTCTTCCACATGGCGGGCTACGCCGGCTTTATGATCTTCATCGACGAGCTGGTGAATATCTATAAGATCCCGAATTCCATCACGCGGCAGAACAACTACGAAAAGATCCTCACCATGTATAACGATACCCTGCAGGGGAAGGCGAAGCGGCTCGGCATCATCATGTGCGGTACCCCCCAGTGCATGGAGGATACCCGCCGGGGCGTCTACAGCTACGAGGCGCTCCGCTCCCGCCTGCAAAGCGGCAAATTCGGCGGCGAGGGGGCGCGGGATATGCTGGCCCCCGTGATCCGTCTGGAGCCGCTCTCATACGAAGAGATGCTGATCCTCACCGAAAAGCTCACCGAGATCCACGCTTCTCTCTTCGGCTATACGCCCGCCTTGACGCAGGACGACCGGGTGACCTTCATCAAGATCGAATTCGGGCGGATCGGCGCCGAAAAGAACATCACCCCCCGGGAAGTGATCCGGGATTATATCGAGCTGCTGGACATCCTGATGCAGAACCCCGGGATGCAGGTGGAAACGCTGCTGCACAGCGACGAATTCTCTTATTCGCAGGCGGACGCGCCGGGAGAGGACACAGACGCGGACGCGGAATTCGCCGAGTTTGAGATCTGATAAAAAAAGAAAGGGAACGCCACATGGATATTTTTTCGGAATACGCGCCCTTTGTGCAGGATTTTATTTATCGCAACGGCTGGGAAAAC
>CACZOP010000186.1 GCA_902782845.1 Oscillospiraceae bacterium
CCAGAATGGCAGTATGTTTTTTTGTCCTGTTTCCGGCAGGAAAAGCTGACTGCTGACGACTGACTGCTGACGGCTAAATTCCGATTTACCGCGCGCTGTTCCACAACAAAAAAAATGATCCTGATAAGGGCATGGATCCTTTCATGTGAAAGGAAATAAACCTCTTTCATGGCAATATCAAAGAATTTCCAGCAGCCGCTCCACCTGTGCATCTGTGGTGGCCCAGCTTGTGGCGAGGCGGAGGATGGTGTGGTTTTCATCCGGGTTTTCCCAGAAGCTCAGGGCGACTTTTTCCTGCAGGCGGGCGGCCTCCGCTCTGGTCAGCAGCAGGAAAATCTGATTTGTGGGAGAGCCGAAGCACAGCTCGATCCCTTTTGCGGTCAGCGCGGCGCGGATGCGGTCCGCTGCCGAAACGGCGGTGTGGCCGATTTCGTCATAGAGTCCGTCGGTAAAGAGCGTGTCGAACTGCACGCCGGTGATCCGTCCCTTGGCCAAAAGCGCTCCGTGCTGCTTGATGAGGGTGAAGAGGTGCGGGACGGCGTCGTGCCGCGGGATCACGGCGGCTTCCCCGAACAGCGCGCCGCATTTGGTGCCGCCGATATAAAAAGCGTCGCACAGGCGGGCGATATCGGGCAGCGTCACGTCGTTTTCGGGGCAGGCGAGGGCGTAGGCCAGCCGCGCGCCGTCGAGATAGAGCGGGATCCCGGATGCCCGGCAGACGGCGGAGATCGCCTCCAGCTCAGAGCGGGAATAGAGCGTGCCGTATTCCGTGGGAAACGAAAGATACACCAAGCCCGGCGCTACCATGTGGTCGCGGTTTTCGTCCTGCCGGTAGGCGTCGATGCAGGCTTTCACCGCATCCGCCGACAGCTTGCCGTTTTCCTGCGGGAGGGTGAAGACCTTATGTCCGTCGGCTTCGATCGCCCCCGCTTCGTGGCAGCTGATATGCCCGGTTTCGGCTGCCATCACGCCCTGCCAGGGGCGGAGCATGGCCTTGATCATCACGGCGTTGGTCTGGGTGCCGCCCGCAAGAAAGAACACGTCCGCCTCCGGCGCATGGCAGGCGGCGCGGATCTTCTCTCTCGCCGCTTCGGAAAATTCGTCCAGCCCGTAGCCCGCGGTTTGCAGAAGATTGGTCTCCTGCAGCCGCCGCAGAACGGCGGGGTGCGCCCCCTCCAGATAATCCGAGGCAAACGAAAGCCTGTTGCTCCGGTCGATCATTTTCATCGCTCCTTTATTGTTTTCTGCATGCCATTATAATAGAATCCCGCGCCGAATGCAACGGTTTTATCTGCAAGCGCCCCTGCTCCCTTGTTCCGCGCTTCTAAGCCCGATGTGCCCGTCTTATTTCCGAAAAAGGACCGGAACACCGAAAAAGCGCAGGGATCCCCGGAGAATAAGGCGTTCGCGCAGCGCCCCTTATTGACATTTTCCCGTTTGTTCGGTACAATGGAACCGGAAAACAAAAAAGGATGGGAGATTGGGTAATGTATACAGCGGAAAACGGAAAAATCTGGCTTGCCACGGGCGGGGAGCGGGTGTATCTTGAGCCCTCCATGGCAAACCGCCACGGCCTGATCGCGGGCGCAACGGGCACGGGCAAAACGGTCACGCTCAAGGTGATCGCGGAATCGTTCAGCGAAATGGGCGTGCCCACGTTCATCGCGGACGTCAAGGGCGACGTCTCGGGCATGTGCCTGCCCGGCAGCGAAAACAAGCATATCCGCCGGTCCATCGACACCATGGGCATCACGGATTTCAGCTACACCGGCTTCCCTGTGCGGTTTTTCGACGTTTACGCGCGTCTGGGGCATCCGGTGCGCACCACCGTTTCGGAGATGGGGCCGGAGCTGCTTTCGCGGCTGCTGGGACTCAACGAGATCCAGAGCGGCGTGCTGCGAATCGTGTTCCGCATTGCGGACGAGCAGGGGCTGCTGCTGCTGGACCTCAAGGATCTGCGCTCTCTGCTGCAGTTTGCGGCGGATAACGCCAATGAATATAAGCTGCGCTACGGCAACATTTCTCCGGCGAGCGTGGGCGCCATTCAGCGGGCGCTGCTCACGCTGGAGGACGAGGGCGGCGACGTCTTCTTCGGCGAACCGGCGCTGGAGATCGCCGACTGGTTCGACTGGGATGCGGACGGCCGCGGCGTGATGAACATTTTGGAGTGCGCCGAGCTGTTTTTGCATCCGCTGCTCTATTCCACCTTCCTGCTGTGGATGCTCACCGAGCTTTATGAGATCTTGCCCGAGGCCGGCGACGTGGAAAAGCCCAAGATCGCGTTTTTCTTTGACGAAGCGCATCTGCTCTTCAAGGACGCCCCCAGGGCCCTGCTCGAAAAGGTGGAGCAGGTGGTGCGGCTGATCCGTTCCAAGGGCGTTTCGGTGTGGTTCATCACCCAGAACCCCATGGACATCCCCGAAACCGTGCTGGCACAGATCGGCAACCGGGTACAGCACGCCCTCAGGGCCTATACTCCCAACGAGCAGAAGGCCATCCGCGCCGCGGCCAGAAGCTTCCGTGTGAACGAGGCGTTCGATACGGAGGAAGCGCTGCAGGCGCTTGCCACCGGCGAAGCGCTGGTGAGCGTGCTGGACGAAAAGGGCGTGCCCACGGTGGTGCAGCGCGCAGGCATCCTGCCCCCCAGAAGCTCCATGAATGCGGTGGAGCCGGCGGTGATCGGCACCGTAACGGCAAATTCCCCGCTTTATGATAAATACGGCGTTACGGTGGACAGGGAATCCGCCTATGAGATCCTTTCCGCCGCCGCGGAGGAGGCCGCCGCCGAAGCCGAAGCCGAAAGAGCGGCCAAGGAAGAGGAAAAACGCCTTGCCGCCGAAGAAAAGCAGCGGGCGCTGGAAGAAAAGCAGAAGGCCGCCGAGCGGCGGCAGCTGGAGGCGGAGATCCGGGCGCAGGAGCGGGAAAAGGCAAAGAAAAAAACGTCCTCCGCTTCCCGCAAAAAGACCTCCTCGTTTGAAAAAGCCGCCAACTCCGCCATGAGCAGCATCGGCAGGGAAGTGGGCCGGCAGCTCGTCCGCGGATTTTTCGGGAACCTGAAAAAATAAAACAGAAAACGGCAAATCGGAATTTGAACGCCGGTAGGCATAAAATCGCAGGGGGCGACGCCCCCTACGGAATTCCAGATGGTTTTCGGTTTTATGGTCGAGGTAAACACACGATCAAATTCCAAATTGTCTTATAATTACATAAGGATGCATACCAAATGAAATTCAAAAAAGAAAACGCCAGCATCTACGTGCTGATCACGGCGCTGCTGGGAACGAGCGGGATCACCACTTTTGTCCGGGTGTTTCCGGATTGGAATCCCACGCTTTATATGCTCAGCCTGCTGATCCTTACCGTCTGTTTTATGATGCAGGTTTACCTTTTCCGCAAATTCAAAGAGAAAGCGCACCCCCTGCGCGATGCTTTCATCGGCGGGGCGGCGTTTTACGCGTTGGCTCTCGGCGCGGTTTTTTTGGTGAACAACGTGATCCTGCGGGCCAACCGGGCAGCGCTTGCCGCGTTTATCATGGCGCTCGTGTTTGCCCTTGTGTTCCTGGCGGGAGCGACCGCCGCGCTTTTTGCGGGCAACAAAAAAACCGCCTCCCGGGCGCTGGTGCCGCTGGCGTGCGCGGTGTTTCTGGCGCCTTCGGTGCTTTCCGCGGCAAAGCCGCTGCTGCCCGCGCGATACGAACATCCCTTTGAGAACAAAATCGTTGAAACGGAGGGGACCGGAATGGCGGCAAAGGAAAACCGGCTGCTCATAAACGCCGACGACAGCCACTGGTGGGGCTTCTGGAACACGCTTGCCAAAGAGGGCAGATTCGACGACGAAAGCCTGAACGAATACGTGATGAACTATGCCGGTTCCGGCGTGACCGATCTGCTTTTCAACATTTTTTGCCAAAGCTCCGACACGCCCACGGATGTTTTTACCTTCCGGGGCGACCTCTACGGAGAAACGGAACAGAACGGCAAGCCGGTGGATTATGCCGACTACTACGGGCTGAGCGAATTCTACAACCGGCAGAAAAAGGATATTTTCGCCGTGTGGATCGCCAAATGCCGGGAGGTGGGCCTCCGCCCGTGGATCAGCCTGCGGATGAACGACTGCCACGATCCGGATGCGGAAACCAGCCGGCTGCGGGGTGATATTTTCTACGCCGCCGAAGAAAACGGCTGGACCGTCGGGGAGGCCTACGGCTACTACCGCCACTGCCTGAATTACGCCGTGCCCGAGATCCGGCAGATGATGCTGGACTATACGAAAGAGCAGCTTATGCGCTACGACGTGGACGGTCTGGAGCTGGATTTCATGCGGGAGATCTATTGCTTCGACTGCAAAAACGCCGACGCCGAAGAGATCGTGGAAATCATGAACGATTATATGCGGCAAACGGCGAAGATCGTTGCCGCGGCGGAGAAAAAATGGGGCCACGATATCGAGCTTTCGGTGCGGATGATGCGCGACCTCGACCAGTGCCGGATCTACGGCTTCGACGTGCTCGCGTGGTGCGAGGAAAAGCTGGTGGATTCCGTCACGGTCACGCCCCGTTTTTCTTCCAACGATTCCGCCATGCCGATCGCGGACTGGAAAAACCGCTGCGAAGGCGTGAAGATCTTTGCCGGGATCGAAACGCTGGTGAACACCAACGCCCGGGGCTGCTGCGCCTCCGCCGAAGTGGTGCGGGGCTATGGCGCGCAGTATCTCACCGCCGGGGCGGACGGGCTGTATCTCTTTAACTATATGACCGCGCCTCCGGGTATCGGAGAACGCGAGCGCGAGGTCTACGACACCTGCGGCAGCCTGGAAGAAATATTAAAGCACAGCCGCCGTCACGTGGTCACGTATCAGGATACCGTGCCCGAGGGCTGGGAGCCCTACGATCCCCTGCCCCTGAAGCTGAAAAAGAACAGGCCGCAGACGCTGGAGATCGAAACCGGCGCTGTGCCGAAGGGGGCGGCGGTAACGGTGATCCTGGGCCTCGAAAAAGCGCCGACCGACGAAGACCCCCTGCTGCTGACGGTGAACGGCGTCGCCTGCGGCGCGACGGCGGAAAAAACCGAAGCCTGTGGGCGCAGCGAAGCGGACGGCGGCGACGTGCCGGGCGGCTACTGCCGGGAGGATGCGGCGGTCTTTTACAAATTTACCGTCCCCGCCGACGCCGGTTTTACCAATCTGCTGCGGCTGGAGCTGGCCGCCGCGCAGAACCGGGTCGTCTATGCCGAAGCGGACGTGGCGGTAAACTGACTGTCCCCCCGGCCCCCGACGCGAAAAAACGGCGATTTTCGTGATCCGACTATGGCGAAAAAGAAAAAACCGCCCGATAAGAGCGGTTTTCTTGTTATTTTACGGTTCCTTATTTCAGGGCGGCCTTGGCCTGCTCGGTGAGCGCGGTGAAGGCGGCGGGATCGGCGATGGCGATCTCGCTGAGCATCTTGCGGTTCAGCGTGACGCCGGCCTTTTTCAGACCGTTCATAAAGGTGGAATAGTTCATCCCGTTGGCCTTGCAGCCGGCGGAGATGCGGGTGATCCACAGACGGCGGAAATCACGCTTTTTCTGCTTTCTGCCGATATAAGCGTAGTTGCCGGACTTCATCACGGCCTGCTTCGCAGTTTTGAACAGCTTGCTCTTGGAGCCGTAGTAGCCCTTTGCCAGCTTTAATACTTTATTTCTTCTTTTGCGCGTCATCATTGCGCCTTTAATACGTGCCATAACTTAACTGCCTCCTTATCGACGAATTATTTGTAGGGGATCAAACGCTTGATCTGCTTTACGTTGGTCTTATCGGCAACGGCAGTCTTACGAAGATTTCTTTTTCTCTTGGTGGACTTCTTGTTCAGGATGTGGGACTTGTAAGCGTGCGCGCGGATGGGCTTGCCGTTCTTCGACAGCTTAAAACGCTTTTTTGCGCCCGAATTGGTTTTGATTTTCGGCATGATTTTTTCCTCCATTCTGTTGTTTGCGGCGATCCGGCTTTTGCGGCGCGCCGCCTATGGGGCCGCGTTTTACGGCGGCAAAGATTTATTTCGCGGTTTTTGCGGCAAGGAACATCAGCATATTGCGGTTCTCGAGCTTGGCGGGCTTTTCAACCACGCCGTATTCCGCGCACGAATCCGCAAAGGCCTCCATGATCTCGTAGCCCCGTTCGGGGTGGACCATTTCTCTGCCGCGGAAACGGATGGACACCTTCACCTTGTTGCCCGCCTTTAAAAAGCGGATGGCATGGTTCTTTTTGGTTTCCAGATCGTGCGTGTCGATGTTCAGAGAAAGCTGAACCTCCTTGATCTCGATGATCCTCTGGTTCTTCTTTGCTTCTTTTTCGCGCTTTTGCTGATCAAATCGGTACTTCCCGTAGTCCATGATCTTGCACACGGGCGGGGTCGCCTGCGGGGCGATTTTCACAAGATCGAGATTCCGCTGTACGGCGATCTTCTGCGCGTCGGCGGCGGACATGATGCCCAGCTGCTCGCCGTTGTCGGTGATCACACGCACCTCTTTATCTCTGATCGCTTCGTTGATCTGCAGTTCCCTGGTAGCTATACAAAAACACCTCCGAAATATTGATCCGGCGTTCTGCCGGACAAAAAATAAATGCGGACGACAATCGACCGCACTCCGCAACAAAAGAATAACGCACTTCCGCGCTTTTTCTTCTATTGACCCTGAAAAACGGAATTCGCAGGGTGAAACGGCGTGCCGTCTGCTTTATTTTGCTTCCATATTGTAGCACGCTTTTTCCGGCTTGTCAACACAAAAATTATGCACAAATAAAAAAAATATGTAGAGTTACAATTGATGTGAGACCAAAATAGAATAGAAAAAGTGATTGAGTTCTGTTAGAATAAGTTCACCACAAACAAAACC
>CACZOP010000187.1 GCA_902782845.1 Oscillospiraceae bacterium
CGTCCCGCAGCACGGTTTCGGTAAATTCGATCCGCATATATTCCTGTCTCCAATCATCGGTTCTGATCCTGTTCAAAAATGATCCATGTTATAGTATATCACAAAACCTGCCGAATGCAAGCATGAAAAACGGCGCTGAAACACAAGAAAGCGGCTGCGCAGAGCGTTTTCGTATTCGCCATCGCCGTGCCCTAGGGCAAATCGGCAGACTTTACAATTTTTTTGTTTCACAGGAACAGAGCGACTTCCTCTGTCCTGCGGAGAATTCCTGTAACACAAAAAAAAAGGGGGCATCCTTTGACATTCCCGTTTTTCGGGAACAACAAAACAAAAATTTTGCCTGAAGCAATATTTCGCTGAATTTTGCGTTAAAAACAGGGTATCATAGTGTCAAAACAAAGAAGGCGAAAAAATGAAACGAAGAACAAAAGTCAGATGGATCTCTTTCGGCGGAGCGGTCCTTACGGCGCTGCTGTGCTGGGCGATCGGCGCGACGGTCACACTCAACCGCCAGAAACGGACGCTGGAGGCGGCGCAGGAACAGGCCCTGACGCAGATGTGCGAATGTCTGGACCAGATCGAGACCGACCTCAGGAAAGCGACCTACGCGGTTTCTCCCGGTATGTTCACCCGATTATCCGCGGATCTGAACACCAACACCGTCGGCGCGAAAACCAGCCTTTCCACCCTGAACGCAGGCAGCAGCGCGCAGCTGAACCTTTATAAATTTCTTTCGCAGGTAAACGCTTTTACGGCAAGCTTACAGCGAAAAACGGCAGAGGGCGGCACGCTGACGAGCGAGGAACGGACCATGCTGAAAAAGCTGCGCGGGTACGCCGAAAGCCTCTCTTCTCAGTTCAGTTATATGACTGAGCTGATGAATTCCGGTTATTTTTCTTTTGAAAAACTGAACGACGAGCTGAAAAACACCGACGCGAAAAGTGAAAACATGGTGAGCTATCTTTCGGCGATCAGCGACGCGGAGGACAGCATGACGGACTTCCCCACGCTCATTTACGACGGACCGTTCTCAGACAACATGATGAACAAAACCTCCGCTCTGCTGGAACACGCGCAGGAGGTTACCCTGTCCGCTGCCAGAGACACGGCGGCACGGGCGCTGGGAGTGGAACCGCGTTTCGTTTTCTCCGACAGCCCTGCCGAAGGGAAGCTCGCGGCTTACAACTTTCACTACGACAAAAAGCGGGTGTCGATCACAAAGCGCGGCGGTTTCGTACTCTATCTGCTTTCGGACGGGTCGGCGGGAGAAGAACGGCTTTCGGGTGCGGACGCAGTGCACAAAGCTGCGAATTACCTGCACGCGCTCGGCTACGACAACATGGTGTCCACCTATTATTCCACGGCGGACGGTGTTACGACCGTCAACTTCGCCTACCGGCAGGGGGATTATATCTGCTATCCGGATCTGATCAAAGTCAGCATATCTCTTTCCGGCGGCGGGATCGTCGCCATGGACGCGGGAGATTATCTGATGAATCACGTATCCCGCACGATCCCCATGCCGAAAATCACCGAAGCACAGGCGGCGGAAACGGTTTCGGACGCATTGCACGTGCTGCGGACAAAAAAGGCGGTGATCCCTACCGAAACGGGGATCGAAAAATTCACGTTTGAACTGCTTTGCGAGGACGACGCCGGGCAGCAGGTGCTGATCTACGCCGACACAGAAACCGGCGACGAGGACGACATCCTGATCCTGCTCTACGCGGACAACGGAACGCTGACAAAATAAATCAATTCTGACAACAAGAAAACGGAGGTCATTCAATGAAACATGTAGGTATCATCAAACGGGTGTTGGTCGCAGCCGGCATCGGCCTGCTGCTGGCGGCGGCAGTTTGTCTCACCGGTTGCAGAGAAGGGAGCGGAGAGGATCCGCGCGGGACGGACTTCGCAGAAACGCTGCGCGACGCAGCCCAGACGGCGGCGGATAAAATCAGCGAGGGCGCCTCGAAGGTAAAGGAAAACGCAAGCGAGGATATCTCGGCGGCGGGTGAAAAGATCAGCGAAGGCGTTTCGCGCGCCAACGAAGCGTTGGAGGAAGGCGTAACACGGGTCAGCGAAGCCGTTTCGGATTTGACGAACGTACCGGAAAGCACGACTGACGGCAACGCGGATTGACAAAGATATAATTGAACCAACTGAACAAAAAAAGAGGAGATTATGAAAAAAAACAGGATTTCCTCTTTTCTTTTTTGTTTGATTGTGATATGATTATAGGCAGAAAACACATGAAAGGGAGTTGTTTTATGTCACACGTATTGAACCTGCTCCGTAATTTCTTCGCGTCGGTACTCGCGCTGCTTATGGCGTTCATCCCGTTTTCCGGCGGCAGAGAAAGCAAAGCGGAGAACGAACTGAAGCTGAAGGTCGCCATCGTATCCGACGTACATATCGATCGCCGTCTTCCCGTGGGGCAGATCGCGCTGAAGAATTGCTATGAGGATATGAATGCGTTCGGTCCCGACGCCGTTGCCGTTCTGGGGGACCTTACGAACTACGGAGACTACGCCACCACCGAGAAGTTTTTCCAGATCACAAAAGATACCGTTGACAACGGCGTGCAGCCGATCGTCATCTCCGGCAACCATGATATCGGCCACGCGAAGGAAGCCGACGGCGCACGGATGAACCCGGAAGCGCTGGCTGATTTTGTTTCCCTCTGCAACGAGTATCTGGATTACGGGATCGACAAGCCCTATTACGCCATTGAGGTCAACGGTTACAAGTTCATTTGCATGAACGAAGAAAGCGAAGACAACTGGGACAGCCCCGAATACAGCGACGAACAGATCGCATTCCTCGACGCTGAGCTTGCCTCCGCCGGCGGCAAACCTGTTTTCGTGCTGATGCACGTGCCGCTTGCGGGCATTCACGGAGAAGCGTATTTCTATGAAGACGGCTGCGCGGAAGAACCTTGGAATTCCGCTATCCGCACCACCATGGAAAAATACAGAAACGTATTCTGCCTGAGCGGACATCTGCACAAGGGACTCTCGAACGACGTGAAAACGCCCACATATACAGAGAAAAACGGCGTGCATTATCTGAACCTGCCCTCTTACCTGATGCCCAACTGGCCGGCGGAATACGCCGTGAACGGCCTCGGCTTCATTATGGAGGTGACCGACAGCGCAGTGACCTTCCGCTGCCGCAACTATTATATGCACAACTGGATCGGGAATTTCGACTATACAACGCCCGTGGAATAAAATAACACACTCTGAGCGTCCGGCCGGTCCGGGCGCTCTTTTTTGTTTCCCCGCGTTTCTTCCGCCTAAACAGATCAGACACGCCGGAGAGAAAAATCATGTTAAACAAAAGAACGGACCTTCAAACAAAAACAGGAAAAACTGCGCGGGGACGGTTGCTATTTGCCGAACAATATGATAGAATAAATCAAAGAGAATCGGAAACTGTCGCAATCGTCGATTGCCGCGTTTCCCGGCGGGAGGATTCGGTATGCTCAAATTTGTGTCCTGGAACGTCAACGGCCTGCGCGCCGTGGTCGGAAAAGGGTTCCGCGATATTTTCACCGGGCTGGACGCGGATTTTTTCTGTTTACAGGAAACAAAGCTGCAGGCGGGCCAGATTGACCTGCAGTTCGAGGGCTACGATTCCTATTGGAATTACGCCGAGAAAAAAGGATATTCCGGCACATGTATTTTTACGAAGCACAAACCTTTGTCGGTTGATTACGGTATGCATATTCCGGAGCACGACACGGAAGGCAGGGTGATCACGCTGGAATATCCGTCGTTCTATCTGACGACTGTATACACGCCGAATTCCAAGGACGATCTTTCGCGGCTCTCCTATCGCCAGGTCTGGGAAGACGATTTCCTTGCGTATCTGAAGCAGCTGGAAACGACAAAACCCGTGATTTTCTGCGGAGACCTGAACGTGGCGCACGAGGAGATCGACCTGAAAAATCCCAGAACAAACCATAACAACGCCGGGTTTACCGATGAAGAGCGGGAAAAGTTTTCCGCCCTGCTGAACGCCGGCTTTATCGACACCTACCGCTTTTTCTATCCGGACAAAACGGGAGCCTATTCCTGGTGGAGCTACCGCAGGAACGCCAGAGCGACCAACGCCGGATGGAGGATCGACTATTTTGTAACGAGCGAATGCCTGAGGGATCGGCTGACTGACGCCGACATCCTTTCTGATATTTACGGATCCGATCATTGCCCGGTCACACTGACCGCGGATCTGGAGGTAGAATCATCCAAGCCATGAAAAAAATCATCGAACTGAAAAAGGGCTGGCAAACGGAGATCTTTTCCGGCAGCGCGAAAAACTTTGATCTGCCGCTGATGCTGCCCGCAGAAACGATCAACAGGAATCTGGTGTTTCGCCGTAATTTCACCCTCTCTGAAGGCGAGGGCGACGAAGTATACTTTTTAACGCTGAAATATCTGAGCGGAACGGTGACAGTCTGGATCGACGGCCGGAAAGCCGCGGTTCACAGCGGCATGTTCGCGCCGTTTTCCTGCGAGATCACACCGTTCATCAAAAAAGGCCGCAAACAGGAGCTCCGTCTGGAATTACAGCCGGTTCAGACGCCGGCGCGGCTTTACACTTTCGGCGCGGCGGAGATCGCCTGCGTCAACAAAAGCCACTTTGATCTGACGGCGCCCGCTGCCATGCCGCTGACCGTAAAAACAGAATTTGAGGGGCTTATTGCGAATTTGTTTATCGACGCGCGCATCACCCTCCCGAATAACTACGACGTTATACAGTATCAGCTGTTCGATCCCGGCGGAAGGCTGATCGTTTCACAAACCGCCAAGCCCACTTCCCCGCAGGTTTGTTTGTCCGTTGCCGCCCCGACGCTCTGGGACGGTACCAATCCCTCTTACCGCTACCGGCTGACGGCGACGCTGCGCCGGGATACGGCCGAGCTGGACCGGGCGGAGATCACGTTCGGGCTGCGGGATATCCGGATCGGCGTTAACGGGATCTTTTACCTGAACGATCTGCCCTCGCCGCTGACAGGCGTAACGCTGCCGCCGCGTCCGTTCTCTCCGGCGGAAACCGCCGCGCTGACTACGCTTGGGTGCAACAGCGTGCTGCTTGAAAGTGTTTTCCCCGGGGAAAAATTCCTGCGGTTTTGCGATCAGAAAGGCATTCTGGTTTTCTTTATGTTCCCCTACTCCGACCTGCCCGGCGGGAAAGACGAGCTGCAGGCGACCGTCCGTATGCTGAGCTCTCATCCGTGCGTTTGCTTTTACGGTTACAGGGCGCAGGACGTGAACCTGGCGAAATCCTTTGTAACCGCCGTGCATGCCGCCAAAGCAAGCGTGTTTACTATCGGGAACACCAACGTGTTGTATCAGGAAAGCTTTTCCGACAGTTTTCCTGACATTTTGCTGCTGGACGCTGATTTTACCGCGGAAAGCGCCTCGCAAACGGAATTCGAAAACCGTTTTCTCGACGTTTGCCGGGACCATCCGGATTATCGCTTCGCCGTTTTCGCCGCGCCGCCGCTCCCCCTCTGCCCGCCGGAGCTGGACGAGGACGGATTTGAAACCGTGCGGCCCGACGATCCGAAGCTGGAGGACGAGACGCTTACGCTGTGGCACGAACGCCTGTGGGAAATGTTCGGCGGAAAGAAAAACGTTCTTGCGTTTTTTGCCGGTTCCCTGTTCGACGTGTCTTCCCCAACGCAAAAAACCGGATTGATCGGCGCCGACCGCGACGACCCGCGGGATTGTTTCCGCTTTTATCAGGCACAGTTTTCCGCGGGCGGTTCGCTGCACATCTGTCGGGCGGACGACGTGTATACAACGGCAAAACGGCTGACCGTAAAATGCTATTCCAACCAACCCCGTCCGGTTTTGCTGCTGCGCGGCAAGCAACGCAAAAAAATCACCTGCGACATGGTAGCGGATCACGTTTATATCTTCAGGAACCTAAAGCTGCGCCGCGGGAACAACACCGTGGTGATCTCGGCGGGAGGCTGCGCCGACTCCACCGTATTCCGCAGGCAAAAAAGAAAGAAATCGACAAAGCTGCCAAATATTTGACCGTATTTGAATTTACATAATAAAAATCTCCCCTGCGAACACTACTACCGATACGATCCACCGATCCGGCTGTACTGCATGGGAGATGTTTTTTTGTTGGCTTTAAAAATAGAAGCGCAGCGCCTCGCGGGACATTGCAGAACCCGCGCGCTGCTCTTTGCTTATTTATCGATCCTTTCCGGCGCCGCGGGGACGCTTTGCGGAATCCTTTGCCTTTGCTGCGCCGTGCTTGGAACCGATCGGAGCTTCAGCGGATTTCTGTCCGCGGCTGTATTCGTGCGATTCCCCTGGATCCGCTTTGTTATCCCTTCGGTCTGCGCTTTGCTCTGCCCGCTGTTCCGCGTGAGCGAGGCTTGCTTTTCCTCCGCGTACCGCGCTTTGTTTTTCGCTGCGGCGTCTGATCAAAAACCGGCGTTCCGGCAGCTGTTATCTCTGAAGAACGGGCTTCGATCCATCATTTACCGGCACACGCGCCGCCTGATCTTTGCCGGAGAATTTTTAAGGTGTTTCGCGCCTTTCTTCGTCGGGCTCATATTCATCGCCGCATTGCTTTTGTCTGTGGGGCTGCCGAAGGGATTGCTTGCGTTCTGCCTGCTTCTGCCGGGATTGCAGCTCCCGCTTTGCACGGCCGCTTTTTATGCGCGGAGCCGGCAATACGTTCTGGCGCCTTATCTGATGTATCTTTATCCGCGGCTCCCTGCCCGAGAGGCGTTGATTTCCAGCGCTCTGTTCGCCGAGGGAAATCTGAAAAAAATCGCGGTAACCTGGCTGCGATTATCGGGATGGCGGCTGTTTTCCGTATTGCTCCTGCCGCTGCCCTTTACGCTCTGGTACCTGCCGGCGGTGGAAACCGCTTTGTGTTCAGAACTATACAGGAGCGGCAAAAGCCCGGAGATCCGGTCATTTTTTCCGTAAACGCGCAAAAAAATCGGTCAGCAGCGCGGCGCATTCGTCTTCCAATACACCGGCAGTGACGGCCGGACGGTGATTATACGGCAGCGCAAACAGCTCCGTTAAGCTGTGCACGCTCCCCGCCTTCGGGTCGGCGGCGCCGTAGACCACCCGTCCGATGCGGGCGTTGATAGCCGCACCGGCGCACATGGGGCAGGGCTCCAACGTTACATAAAGCGTACAACCCGGCAGCCGCCAGCCGCCAAGCGTCTTGCAGGCGGCGTCGATCGCCTCGATCTCGGCGTGATACAGTGCGTTTTTGCCCAATTCCCGCCGGTTCCTTCCCCCGGCTATGATTTGTCCATCTTTTACGATCACCGCGCCGATGGGGATCTCCCCCTCGATCTCCGCCTCTTTCGCAAGGCGGATGGCGGCGCGCATGAACGCTTCGTCTCCCGGCAGCAGCATTATAACAGCGTTTCGATCTTCTTCAGTGTGGATAATCCGGCGGCAACGCCCGTTTTTGCTTCTTCCATCCCTTCAAACTCCACAGTGAACCAGCCGTCGTAGCCCGCTTCTTTCAAGAGACGCACGCACTGCAGCACCGGCACTACGCCGTGGCCGATGATTGCGCCCCGCAGATAATTCCCGCCCCGGGTACGGAAAAATCCGTCCGGCGGCACAAATCCGTTGCCGCTCTTTTTGTGGAAATCCTTGCAATGGACATGGAACGCATAGGGCGCGATATTGCCCACCGCAACTGCCGGATCCTCGTCCGCGCAAAGGAAATTGCCGATATCCACCAGAGCGCCGAAATTCTCGTCCGCCACACAGTTGATGATCGCCTCTACCCGGGCGGAATCCTGGCAAAAATAGCCGTGGTTTTCGATACAGGTGCGGATCCCTTTCGTTTTCGCATAAGCGGTGACTTCTTTGTAACCGGCGGCGATCACCGGAAGGGCGTTATTAAAACCGCGTTGTGAACGGGTTTCACGGGGATACCCGCCCGTGGCGTCGTGCCGCATCACAGAAACGCCGAGCGCGGCGGCGATATCCACTTCGCCTTTTAAGCGTTCGATTTCCGCTTGTCCGCCGTTCAGGAGATCCGCGCCGATGCAGTAGGCGACGATCGCGATTCCCTGCGCTTTCGCTTCCTTTGCAAGCGTTCGGGCATATTCTTCTTTGTCCTCTCCCGCAGGCGGATGGATCTCCGCGAATTCAATACCGGCAAATCCCTGCGCCCGGGCAAGAGCGATCAGGTCTTTTTCGGCACAGGCGCCGCTGCCCGTCAATTGGCTGTAGCTGTAGGATGAAACTGAAAAAAACATGGATACGATCTCCTTTTTCCTATGATATAACAGATTACGCTTCTCCGTAGTTCAAAAGCAGGCTGTAGACGCCGTGATCGGCAAACGTGCCGGTTTTCAGCTGCAGATAGTAAGTTCCGGCCTGCAAAACGTAGGCTGCGTCCGTCCGTCCTTCGCCCCCGCGGCTTTCAACCGCGTACCGGCCCGCTTCGTCGCAGCACGGCGACCCGCCGACGTTCTGCAAACGCAGGACGTAAACCGCGGCCTCGGTATCGTTGGCGCCGTGCGTCAAGGTCAACGTTACACGGCAATCGATTTCCAACGTAAACACATACCAGTCTGTATCAAAATCCGTTCCCCGGTCGCTGAGGGATCCGCTGCACAGCGTGCCGAAGGGCAGGAGCGAGGCGTTTTCTATCTGATCGTTCGGTTCCTTCTCCCATCCGCCGATTGCGGCAAAAGAATAACGCAGCAGATAATCGCCGTGATCCTCGTCCAGACCGTCGTGATCCACCAGCAAATAGTATCTTCCGGCCTGCAGCCCCAGCGAACCCGTTTGCAGCATTTTCTCCGTCTGCGCCTGCAGCCCGCGGTACAGCACCCGCCCCTTTTCATCGGTCAACGTCATTCTCCTGAAGTATTTATCGCTGTCGCCGTCATCTGTTTCGGGCAGAGAATCCACCGACAGGATCACTGAGACTCTCCCGTCATCCGGAACGGTAAAGGTATAATAATCAAGATCGGGAGACTCATCCCGCGACGTCAGCGCACCGGTGATCCCTCTGCCGCTTTCCAGCTGCGTTGCCGACGCGCGCGTGTCGTTATTCTCCTTTTCATAAATATCCGCGACGGATTTTGTCACGGTCAGCCCGTAATCGCCGTTAAACCAGACGCGCCCTTCCACGCAGAGGAAATAACATCCGGAGGGGATACCGAGCGAACCGCTTTCCAGCACGGCAAGATCGTGCGTGGAAACGTCGGAATACAATTCCGTCATTTTATTATCATAAAGCGTCAGTTTGAACGCCGCCGAAACCAGCTCGTTCGTTTTATGCTCAAACAGAATTCGCAGCGCACCGGCGGTATGCATACGGATCATATACCAATCGCGGTCGGTGCCGTTTTCGAGCACAGATGCGTTGCCGCGGATCTGCACGCCGGAATAGATCTCGGTGTAACGGGCGGCGGTATTGTTATACTCTATTTCATACGCCGTGCCGGGCGTAAAGGTCACGGTGAGTTCATACATGCTGAGATCCGCGTAATACCCCGCGGAAACGGTGATGATGTAGTCTCCCGCCCCTACGCCGATATTAATGCTGTCGTTGGAGGCTTCGTTCGTATACGCCGTCATGGTATGCAAAAGCCGCGTGCCCTTTTCTCCGTCGCTGCCGTTTAAGTAATATGTCTGATAAACGGAGACCAGCCGGCTGCTCATGTCGTTTTTCTTTGCGGAAGCGATCGTCATACGCAGCGAGCCGCGCTCCGGGACCGAAATGGTATAATACTTGATTTCCTTGTCGGTGATCAGTTTATCCCGCTGCGGCAACCCAGAAAACAGCGCCGTTGCCTTATTCCCGGCTGCAGCCCTGGCAGGCGCTTTTTGCGGCGCTGTGTTTGCGGGAAACGTCTGCGCTTCGTTCTGCGTCTTCGCTTCAGGAGTAATCTTGCTCCGCCCTGCGCCCGGAGCTTCCGCAGTCTGCGTGTTTTCCGGCGGTTCCGCAACGGGGACAGACTTCCGTTCCCCGGCTGCTTCTTCGCTGTGCTGCGGCTGCCGTGCGGTGGAAGCCCCGGGCAACGCCGACGTGTTTTCCGCGGTTTCCCTTTCCTGTGTCTGGATCGCCGCATCCATGCCGGAAAACAGTCCTGCCAGCGTTTTTCTGACAGGCGCGCGGTTCAGGGCGCAGCCTGCCAATACCGCCAGCAGCAGCGAAAACACCAGATATTTCAACAGTTTTTCTTTTCCCCGCATCAACGCCTGTCTCCTTTTCCATTACTTCGAGCATATTCTATCATATCCTTTGCGGTCTTGCAAGCGCAGAATCAGGTTTTACCGCGCTTTTCCACTGAAAATTTACGGCAATTCCTACAGAGACGGCAACGCCTCGCTAAAATGAACCGCCGGGCGGCGCCGCCTTTTACATTTGTTTCCATTGCATTTTCGGTTTGTTTCAAAAATAAACTTGACAACGGGAGCGTAAATTGATAAAATACAACTTGCAATACAACAGAAACGCCTCCTTAGTTAAATGGATATAATAAGCCCCTCCTAAGGGCTAGTTGTGGGTTCGATTCCCGCAGGGGGTGCCACCGAGCAAAGCCGAAGACGCGCTGGTTTACAAGGGTCTTCGGCTTTTTCTTTTTTATCCGGAATCACATAACTTTCCATTCTCTGCCGGAAGAATTCACGAGACGATACGCTGTCCGTGAATTCGATTACGACAAAG
>CACZOP010000188.1 GCA_902782845.1 Oscillospiraceae bacterium
AAAAACGGCGGCACCGCCATGTTCGCGCTGCTGGCGCTGATGGGGGATCTGGGCTGCGCTTCCGGCCCCACGGTGGTGGGCGCGGTCAGCGACCTTGCGGGCGGCAACCTGAAAACCGGGATCCTCTGCGCCGTCGGCTTTCCGCTGATGCTGATGCTTTGTCTGGCGCTGGAAAAACGAAAGAAACAGCAAACCGAACATCCATCTCACTGACAAAGGAGGAAACACCATGCATAAGATCATCGTTGCCGGGGCGGGGCACGGCGGCCTGACCGCCGCAGTCACCCTGGCAAAAAAAGGCTGGGACGTGACCGTTTTTGAGGCCTCCGCCCGGGAAGCCATGGGTCACGACTGGCACGACACCATGATGCCCGCCGCCTTTGATTTTTGCGGGATCGCGCGGCCAAAACTGTTTACCCCCTACGTGAAAGCGCGGCACACCACGCCCGCCAAAACGGTGGTGCTGAAAACCGACCCCGCGCCGGTGAAAAACGTGGCGTATATCGACCGCAGGGATCTGATCCGTTATCTGCTTTCGGTTGCGGAGGAAAGCGGCGTGAAGCTCTGTTTTGAAACGGAGGCGCTTTCGCCCCTGTGTGAAAACGGCCGGGTGACGGGGCTGCGGCTGCATAATAAAGACAAAACATGGGACGAGCCCGCCGACCTTGTGATCGACGCGGCCGGCATGGATTCCCCGGTGCGGAGAAACCTGCCCGAAAGCTTGGGCATCCTCAAGGAGATCCCGGCGGAACAGACCTATTTCGTCTGGCGGGGCTACTTTAACGCGGTTCCGGGCGGCAGGCGGCCCGAGCATTCCTACAACATCTGCTTTTTCCACACCGGCGCGCCGGGGCTGGACTGGCTCATCGACCGCCCGCCCTACGCGGACATTCTGGTGGGCGGCATCGGCGGCGGGGATCTGGACGAAGCCGCGGTGGAGGCAGCTGTGGCGGATTTCCGCGCGGACTATTCCTTTGTGGGGACCGAGCTCCTGCGGGGCGGGGGCGGCATAAAGAAGATCCCCCTGCGCCGCACGCTGGGGCTCTTCGTCGCCGACGGCTACGCCGCGGTGGGGGATTCCGCCGCCATGACGGAGCCCATGAGCGGCTCGGGCGTCACCCTGAGCATGAAGGCCGGCAAAATCCTTGCCGAGACCCTGCTTTCGGGCGGCGGCGACCCGTTTTCCGCCGGTAACCTCTGGCGCTACCAGTATGATTACCAGAAAACGCTCGGAGAAAACTACCTGAAGGACGACCTCATCAAGGGCATGCTTCAGATGCTCACCCCCGACGACATGGACTACCTCTTCCAAAACCGGGTGCTCACCGCCAAAGAGATGCTCAAGGACAAGGCGCCCGTGGATCTCGATTACATCAAAGGCAAAGCGGCGATTTTCGGCAGGCCCGCGCTTCTGGGGTCGCTGACGCGCACCGCAAAACGTCTGGCGAAAAAATCCGCCGTGTGCGCCGCCATGCCCCGCGTTTACGACCCCAACGCGGTGAAGGCGTGGGCTCATCGGTATGAAGCGCTGTAAAAGGGACCCGACAGATAACGCAGTATTCTTAACGCGTAAGGCCCGCCCTGCGCGTTTTTTTACAGGAAACTTCTCCGCAGGTCAGCGGCAGGTTTGCCGTTCCCTTAAAACAAAAAAGAGCGCGTGACGCGGACGCCCGCCGGCTCACGTTCAGATTCCGATCCGGCTTTTCTTTTCTCCCTTCTTTTTTCATTCGTGAACCGGGCGTCCGGGCGGATTTTTGCTTGACAAATACCGCTGTGTTATTATAATAGGGATAGAATCATTTTTTATCGGGAAGGAGCGCGGTATTTTCCGCGGACGGATCGGAAGATCCGTCGGGAACCACGCAGTTTGGCGCGGAGCAACCGCAAAGATCCGGATGGCGGAGAAAAGAGTTTGCATGATCGCCCACAGGGGCTACAGCGGGGCGTATCCCGAAAACACGGCGCTGGCCTTTGAACAGGCGGCGCGGCACGGGTCCGGCGGCGCAGAGACCGATATCCGCGTCACCGCCGACGGCGTGTTTGTTACCAGCCACAACGCAGAGGTCACATTTTTTGACGGGACGCAGATGGAGGTGGCGGCGCACACCTACGCCGCGCTCACCGAAAAGCCCCTGAAAAACGACAAAACCGACGACGAGGTGTATCTGTGCACCCTCCGCCGGTATCTGGAGATCATGCGCGACAACGACATGATCTGCTTTGTGGAATTAAAGGGCAGCTTTACCCCGGCGCAGGTGAAGGCGGTTTTCGATATGGCTGCGGAAGTGTATTCGCTGAAAAAGTGCATCCTGCAGTCCTTTGATTTCGACAACCTGCTCAAAGCGCGGGAGATGTTCCCCGACCTGCCGCTGATGTATACCTACGGCAGCGGCGAGCGCCACTACGAGCGCTGCTTTGACCACGGCATTTCCATTGATTGCGACCAGTTCGTGATCACCGACAGAATGATAGAAGAATTCCATGCCCACGGCCTGGAAGTGGGGCTGTGGACCGTGAACGACGAAGAAAATCTGCGCCGCTGCCTGGCAATGGGCGTGGAGTATATTGAATCCGACGTGTTCGGCGGCGAGGTCGCACAGTGACCCGCCCCGCGCAGGAAAAAAAGAAATACGCCTCCTCCCCCGTGCATATCATCATGCTCAGTTTCCTCTGCGCGATCCTGCTCGGGAGCTTTTTGCTGTGGCTGCCCGTGAGCGCGAATCCGGGCGTTACGGTTTCCTACCCCGACGCGCTTTTTACCGCTACCACCGCCACCTGCGTCACAGGGCTTGTAACGCTGCCCACCTTTTCCACCTGGAGCGCGTTCGGGCAGATCGTGATCCTGCTGCTGATCCAGATCGGCGGCCTTGGGGTCGTCACCTGCACGGCAGGGGTGCTGCTGGCGCTGCAGCGGAAAATAGGGCTGGGCGAACGCCTGCTTTTGCAGGACGCCTTTAACCTGAATTCGCTTTCGGGCATCCCGGGCTTTGTGAAGCGCGTGATCAGAGGCACGTTTCTGGTTGAAGGCGCGGGCGCGCTCGGCTATATGACGGTGTTCGTGCCGCAGTTCGGCCTCAGGGGCGTGTGGATCTCGGTGTTCACGGCGATTTCGGCCTTCTGCAACGCGGGGTTGGATCTTTTATCGGAAAACAGCCTGGCGGACTACGCGACGAATCCCGTGGTGAACCTCGTGACCTGCGTTCTGATCGTGCTGGGCGGTATCGGTTTCGTGGTGTGGTGGGACGTGATCCGGATGCTGCAGAAAAAACGCAACACCCGGGCCCGGTTTTTCGCGGGGCTTTCGCTTGCCAGCAAGCTGGCGCTTTCCTCCACGGCCGTGCTGATCTTCGGCGGGGCGATCCTGTTTTTCGCGTTTGAATACAATAATCCCGCAACCTTCGGCGGGTTTTCGCTGTATGAAAAGATCCAGGCGGCGTTTTTCCAGTCCGTCACCACCCGCACCGCGGGCTTTGCTTCCGTTCCCCAACAGGAGCTGACGAATCCTTCGGTGGTCGTGGCGCTGCTGCTCATGTTCATCGGCGGCTCCCCCGTGGGCACGGCGGGCGGCGTAAAAACCGTCACCGGGCTGGTGCTGGCGGCCACCGCCATCGCTTCCATTAAAAACAGGAACGGCGTTTCGCTGTTCAAGCGCAGCATTCCCGCGGCCGCGGTAAGAAAGGCAGTGGCTGTGGTGGGCATGAGCTTCCTTATCATGTCCGTTTCCACCGTGCTGCTCTCCACAGTGATGGAGGCGCCGTTTTCCGATATACTTTACGAAACCGTAAGCGCCACGGCGACGGTGGGGCTCACCAGGAATCTGACCGCATCGCTGCCCCTGCTCGGCAAATTCATCATCATCCTTACCATGTATCTCGGCAGGGTGGGACCCATCTCTCTGGCGGTGGCGTTCCAGGTACGGCACGAAAGTGTGAACATTGTGAAAAACCCGGAAGAAAACGTCAGCGTGGGCTGATTCCGTCACGGGCGATCAACAAATACGATATAAACGATATAAAGGAAACAGGGATCTATGAAAAAAGAGCAGACTTATGCGGTCTTCGGACTGGGCAAATACGGCAAGGCGGTGGCCACCGAGCTGGTGCTGAACGGCGCGGAGGTGCTGGCGGTGGACGTGGACGAGGAGATCGTGAACGACGCCATCGA
Organism: Oscillospiraceae bacterium; assembly: GCA_902782845.1. Taxonomy (GTDB): domain Bacteria; phylum Bacillota; class Clostridia; order Oscillospirales; family Acutalibacteraceae; genus RUG806. Next base: position 4,165 of record CACZOP010000188.1, read on the forward strand.
CGACCTGCCCGTGGTGAAATGCGCCGACGTGACCGACGCCGCGGTGCTGGAGCAGCTGGACGTGGCGAGCTTCGACGTGGTGATCATCGCCATGGCCACGCAGCTTGAAAACACCATCCTCACCACCATGCTCTGCAAGGAAGCGGGCGTGAAAAAGGTGGTGGTGAAGTGCGCCGACGAGCTGCACCGGCGGATATTGGAAAAAGTGGGCGCCGACATGGTGGTCTTCCCCGAGATCGAATCCGGCATGCGGCTGGCGAACAACCTGCTGAATTCCGGCTTTGCGGATATTTTCGCCCTCTCGCCCGATATCTCCATGCTGGAGCTGGAGGTGCGGCCCGAATGGCAGAACAAGAGCCTGGTCGAGCTGAATCTCCGCAAAAAATACGGTATCAACGTGATCGCCATCCAGCACCGGGGCGGCGTTCAGACCGACATCGACCCCGCCACCGTTCTGCAATCGGACATGCGGCTGGTGGTGATCGCCAGCAACCGGAAGCTGAAAAAGCTGGACTGAAGACCGACGCGGGATCCGGAACGCGGGATTCGGCGTTGATCCTGCCGCGCCGGACGTAAGGAGTTGAATCTGTGCCGCAGAAAAAAGAAGAAAAACCGAACACAAAAAAAACCGGAACGGCGTCGCCTCTGCAGACGGACGTCCGCTTTGTCAAAGGGATCGGCGACGCCCGCGCGAAGCAATTTAAAAAGCTGGGCGTGGAAACGGTCGCCGACCTGCTGTTTTTCTTTCCCCGGAAATATGAAGACTGGTCTGAGGTCACGCCCATGCTCACCGCCCCCGTGGGGGAAACGGTCTGCGTGCGGGGCGTGGTCTCTTTTCCCGTAACGCTCATCCGCACGCAAAGCGGCCTGCTGCTCTGCAAAACCATGGCGACGGACGGGCCGGGCATCGTCCGGCTTGTGTTTTTCAACAATAAATATGTGAAGGATCAGCTGAAAGAGGGAGAGGAATACCTGTTCTACGGCAAGATGGAAGCCGACCCCGACGGCGGCGTGCTCATGCGCGCCCCGGCTTTCTGCCCTGCCGAAGGCAACGAGCGCCTGCACGCCGTGTATCCGCAAACCGCCGGGCTGCGATCCAAAACCATCGGCAGGGCGGTTGAAAACGCGCTGGAAAAATACGGCGGCGCGCTGGAGGAATCCCTCTCGCCCGGGATCCTGCAAAAATACCGTTTATCCGGCATTGCGGACGCGCTGCGGATGATCCATTTCCCCGAAACGGAAGCGGAGGTGCACGCGGCGCGGCGGCGGCTTATATATGAGGAGCTGCTGGTGCTGCAGCTGGGGCTCGGGCTTCGCAGCGAGTGTAAGCGATACGAAAGCGCATTCGTGCTGCAAAAAGACTGCAGCGAGGCGTTTTTCGGATCGTTGCCCTTTGCCCCCACCGGGGCGCAGCGGCGCGCCGTGCGGGAATGTATAAAAAATATGGCCTGCGGGACCCGGATGCAGCGTCTGCTGCAGGGGGACGTGGGCAGCGGCAAAACCGCCGTGGCTGCGGCGCTGGCATACAGCGCGGCAAAAAACGGCTGGCAGTGCGCGGTGATGGCGCCCACCGAGATCCTGGCGCGGCAGCACTTTTCCACCTTTTCCCGGTTTTTCGAGGGAACGGACCTGCGGGTCGCCCTGCTCACCGGCAGCACCCCGGCGGCGGAACGGCGGCGGCTTCTGGCGGATCTGGAGGCGGGCGCGATCCACGTGCTCATCGGCACCCACGCGGTGATCTCCGAAAAAGTGAAATTTGCCCGCCTGGGGCTTGCGATCACCGACGAACAACACCGTTTCGGCGTTGCGCAGCGGGCGGCGCTGCGGCAGAAAGGGGAAGAACCCCACGTGCTGGTTATGAGCGCCACCCCCATTCCCCGCACCCTGTCGATGATCGTTTACGGAGATCTCGATATATCGATACTGGACGAAAAGCCCGCCGGGCGGCAGACGGTGGAAACCTTCGCCGTGTCTTCCGCCTATCATCCGCGTCTCTACGCTTTTTTACGCAAGCAGGCGGCAGCCGGACGCCAGGGCTATATCGTCTGCCCGCTGGTGGAGGAGGACGACGAGACCGCCGAAGGGCCCGACAGCGGCAGGATCGCCGCGGAACAGTATTACGAAACGCTTTCGGAAGGCGCGCTGCACAGCTGCCGTCTGGGGCTGCTCCACGGGAAAATGAAGACCGCCGAAAAGGACGCCGTGATGCGGGCGTTTGCCGAGGGAGCGCTGGATATCCTTGTCTGCACCACCGTGATCGAGGTGGGCGTGGACGTGCCCAACGCCAACGTGATGGTGGTGGAAAACGCCGAGCGGTTCGGGCTTTCGCAGCTCCACCAGCTCAGAGGCCGCGTGGGCAGGGGAAAAGAAAAAAGCTTCTGCGTGCTGGTGAGCGACGCGAAAAACGAGGAGGCGCTCGCCCGGTTCGACGTGTTGAAGCAAACGGACGACGGCTTCAGAATCGCCGAGGCGGACCTGAAGCTGCGGGGGCCGGGAGACTTTTTCGGGAACCGGCAGAGCGGTTTGCCTTCCATGAAGCTGGCCGACCTGATGACGGACGGGAAGATCCTGTATGCGGCGCAGGCGGACGCGCGCGCGATTTTAGACGCCGATCCGGGGCTCACACAGCCGGAACACGCCGCCCTGAAAGAGCAGACCGACCGACTGTTCGCGGAGCTATCGTGATGATACCGAAAACATGCCCAATTAACAAATAAAAATATTGTAGAAATTGTCCGAATTATACAGAATTTTCAAAAAATCAAAAAAGGTCTTTTCTTTGAGAAAATATTGGTGTATAATAATCAAGATTGTTTGGGAAGATACTATCGATTGACATATATAAAAATCAGAAGGATAAAAAGTTAGGAAGTGCCCTTTTGGAAAAATTTGTGATTCGCGGCGGGAAAGCGCTTCACGGGGAAGTGGAAATCAGCGGCGCCAAAAACGCGGCTGTGGCGATCCTGCCGGCAACGATACTTGCGAAGGATCTTTTTACGATAGAGAACGTTCCGGATATCCGGGATATCAATTCGATGCTGCAGATTCTGGAGGATATGGGCGCGAGGATCTCTTACCTCACCCGTTCCACCGTTCAGATCGACACCCGGGGGATCGACTCCATGCCGGTTCCCTATGAGCTTACCAAAAATTTACGCGCGTCTTACTACCTTTTGGGTGCGTTGCTCGGGATGTATAACGAAGCCAGCGTCGCCATGCCCGGCGGCTGCAATTTCGGCGGCGTGCGTCCCATCGACCTGCACTTAAAGGGCTTTTCGGCTTTGGGCGCCATGATCTCCACCGACGGCGGCATGATCGAGGCGAAGGCCGCGAAGCTCATCGGCGCGTCCGTTTATTTCGACAAGGTTTCGGTGGGCGCCACCATCAACGTGATGCTGGCTGCCGTAAAAGCCCGCGGGCTCACGATCATCGAGAACGCGGCGAAGGAGCCCCACATCGTGGATCTCGCCAACTTCCTGAACCTCATGGGCGCCAACATCAAGGGCGCGGGGACCGACGTGATCAAGATCGAAGGCGTAAGCGAGCTGCACGGCTGCACCTATTCCATCATCCCCGATCAGATCGAGGCCGGCACCTATATGGTCGCCGCAGCCGCCACCAAAGGCGATCTGCTGATCAAAAACGTGATCCCGAAGCATCTGGAGCCCATCACCGTCAAGCTGCGCGAATGCGGCGCAACCGTGGAGGAATTCGACGATTCCATCCGCGTATATGCCGAAGGAAGGCTCCACGGCTGCAATATAAAAACCATGCCGCATCCCGGCTTCCCCACCGATATGCAGCCCCAGTTCACCGTGCTGCTGGCGCTGTGCGAAGGTATCAGCATCGTAACCGACAGCGTGTGGGACAACCGCTTCCGCTACGTTGACCAGCTCACCCGTATGGGCGCGCAGATCCAGATCGAAGGCAAAGCCGCCATCGTGCAGGGCAGCGCCGAACTGAAAGGCGCGCCGGTAAGAGCCGACGATCTCCGCGCGGGCGCCGCCATGATCATTGCGGGGCTGTGCGCCAGAGGCACCACCGAGATCGAGGATATCATCCACATCGACCGCGGCTATGAAGACGTGGTCCGCAAGCTCGGCGCCGTGGGCGCGGGCATCGCGCGGGTGGATTTCCCGGATCCCGGCACGGTGGTACCGAAGCGCGCGTGATTTTCGGAACAACACCCGTAAGGCAGGCCGAAAAGGTCTGCTTTTTCTTTTTTCCGGGCGCGCCCAAAGCCCGGTGCGCCGAAAACTGCCGATTTCACCCGCCATGACAGAATGACAAAGAAT
>CACZOP010000189.1 GCA_902782845.1 Oscillospiraceae bacterium
CCGACCTCTTTCTTCAAAAATCAACCGACAAAAAAGGAGAACCGAGCGATTATGCTCAGTTCTCCCGTTTTTTTCTGTTTCCGGCAAGACGTCGGCGCGGTTCTTCAGTCGATTTCGACCTGCACCTTTTCATTCCGGCGGTTGGCGGCGGAACGCATGACCACACGGATGGCCTTGGCGATCCTGCCCTGTTTGCCGATCACACGGCCGGTATCGTTCTCCGCCACGTGCAGATGATAAACGATGACGCCCTCTTCATTCTCGGGGTCCACCGTCACGGTCACGGCGGAGGGATCGTCCACAAGACCCATGGCGATGCCCTTCAGTAATTCTTCCATTTTCTTATATTGCAGCGCACAGATAGAAAGCGTCCGTTAAACACACGCTTCGGCGCCGCCCTTTCTTTTCTTTATTTTGGCGCAGCGGGAAAACCGGCGCGCTTTTTGTTTTTTTCTGCGTAATCAGAATCAGTCGAGCGTGCCGCTCTTCTTCAGCAGAACCTTCACCGTGTCGGTGGGCTGCGCGCCGTTGGCGATCCACTGCTTGGCTTTCTCGGCGTCGATCTTGATCTCGGCGGGCTCGGTCATGGGATCATAGTAGCCGATCTCCTCGATGAATCTGCCGTCGCGGGGATAGCGGGAATCCGCAACCACGATACGATAGAAGGGAGCCTTTTTCGCGCCCATGCGGCGAAGACGAATTTTTACCATGTTGTTGTTCCTCCAAAATTCTTATATAGTTTGTTTTATTTCAACACAAAACCGTGTAAAAATACTCTGTTGTTTTCCGGGCGGACGGCTCAGCGCATCCCGGGCATACCGGGGAAGCCGCCGCCGGGCATATTGGGCATCATGCGGCGCATTTTCTTTTTGCTTCCGCCCCTGTTGCCGCCCAGCTGCTTAAAGAGCTTCTGCATCTGGCGATACTGGCTCAGAAGGCGGTTCACGTCCTCCACCTGCATTCCGCAGCCCGCGGCGATACGACGCTTGCGGGAGGGATTGATGATATCGGGCTTCGCGCGCTCTTTCGGGGTCATGGACAGAATGATCGCCCTGGTGCGGTCCAACTGGCTCTCGTCCACGTCCACGTCCTTGATCTTTTTGCCGAGGCCCGGGATCATGGAAAGGATATCCTTCATGGATCCCATCTTTTTCATTTCTTCCATCTGCATCAGCAGGTCGTTGAGGTCGAATTTATTGGCGCGGAGCTTTTTCTCCAGCTCCTCGGCGCGCTTGTCGTCCAGCGTCTGCTCGGCTTTTTCGATCAGCGAGAGCACGTCGCCCATGCCGAGGATGCGGCTCGCCATACGGTCGGGGTGGAAGGTGTCGAGGTCGTCGAGCTTTTCGCCCACGCCCGCGAACTTGATGGGCTTGCCGGTGACGGCTCTGGCGGAGAGCGCGGCGCCGCCGCGGGTGTCGCCGTCGAGCTTGGTGAGCACGAGGCCGTCGATGCCAAGCGCCTCGTTGAAGGAGGAAGCCACGTTCACGGCGTCCTGACCGGTCATGGCGTCCACCACCAGCAGGATCTCATGGGGATTTACCGCGGCCTTGATATTTTTGAGCTCCGTCATGAGCTGTTCGTCGATGTGGAGCCGGCCGGCGGTATCAAGGAACACGTAGTCGTAGCCCTGATCCTTGGCAAGGCGCACGGCGTCGAGCGCGATCTGCACCGGGTCGATCTGGCCTTCCTCAAAAACGGGGACGCCCGCCTGCTCGCCGATGACCTGCAGCTGCTTGATGGCTGCGGGGCGGTAGACGTCGCAGGCCGCCAGCAGCGGCCGGTGGCCCTGCCCCCTGAGCATTTTCGCAATCTTGGCGGAGTGGGTGGTTTTACCGGAACCCTGCAGGCCGCACATCATCACGATGGTGGGGGGATGGGGCGCGGTGTTCAGGCGCGCCGCCGTGCCGCCCATTAAGGCGGTGAGCTCGTCGTTGACAATCTTGATCACCATCTGGGCGGGGGTGAGGCTTTCCATCACCTTGGCGCCGATGGCCTTTTCGGTCACGCGGGCGGTAAAGTCCTTTGCCACCTTATAGCTGACGTCCGCCTCAAGCAGCGCCAGGCGCACCTCGCGCATGGCTTCTTTTACGTCGCCTTCGTTCAGAGACCCCTTGCTTCTCAGCTTTTTGAACGCGGAATCGAGTTTGTCTGAGAGTCCTTCAAATGCCATAGGCGTCTCCTTTCTTTATTCCGACAGTGAAATGGCGATAGATTTGATGCGCACAGTGAGATCGTTGATCTCGCGGGAAAGACCGCTCTTGCGGTTCTCGGCGCTGATCTTCGTTGCGCAGTCCATGATCTCGTCCAGCCCCTTTTTCACCTCGCGGAAGCGTTCCACCAGCTTTAAGCGCTCCTCCATTTCGGTGAGCTGCGTTTCGGCGCGCTTGATAGCGTCGCGCACGCCCTGGCGGGTGATGCCCACGTTGGCGGCAATCTCGGCAAGAGAATAGTCCTGATTATAATAATAATCAAGAAAATCACGCTGTTTTGGCGTGAGCATATCGCCGTAGAAATCAAGCAGGATGGTCATTTCCAGATCCTTTGCCACCGTGAACACCTCCGTAAAACTATACCTGTAAAGGTCTGAATCTTTACAGACGATACTATATCACAGTCCGCCTGCTTTGTCAAGACCTTTTTTTCATGGCAAATCCGATTGACAAGCCCTTTTTACTCATTATATAATGGTATAAAAAGAAACAGGGGACGTTTTCTGAACGGCCGGCGCCGCGTTTTCGGGCCGGGCGCAGTTCCCCTTCCATTCCCCCGAAACCCGAAAGGAAGCGATCCGCATGCACATCAAACTTCTCGGAGAAGCGAAAACCATCCTCGAAAATCCCCGGAGCCGCCACAATTATTTCGGCTGGCCCACCGTCGCCGTCCTGCAGAACGGCGATCTGGCGATGGTGTGCTCCGGCTACCGCTGCGGCCACGTCTGCCCCTTCGGAAAAACCGTGATGGCCGTGAGCTGCGACGGGGGCGGAACCTACGCCGGCGCGTGGCCGGTGATCGACACCCCGCTGGACGACCGGGACGGCGGCATTCTGGCGTTCGGGGAAAGCGGCGTGATGGTAACGTCCTTCAACAACACCCGGGCGGCCCAGCGAAACTGGAACGGCTTCCCGCCGGGGCTGGACGAAACAACCGTCCGCCGCAACAAATATTACCACGCTTATCTCGACACGGTGACCGACGAAGAGGAAGCAGAATTCCTCGGTTCCGGCTTCCGGCTGAGCTTTGACGGCGGCAAAACCTTCGGGCCGCTCTTCCGCAGCCCGGTGACCTCCCCCCACGGCCCCGCGCTGCGCTCGGACGGAACGATCCTATGGGTGGGGCGGCAGTTTTCGGCAGACGACAGCTTTGAAAGCGCCGCACGGCTGGAGGCGTGGCGGGTAGATCCCGACACAGGCGGCATGGAATTCGCGGGGACGGTGCCCGACATGATAAAAAACGGCAAAAAAGTGCAGGCCTGCGAGCCGCACGTGATCGAACTGGACGACGGGACGCTTCTGTGCCACTTCCGGGGCGAAGGGGACGGCCTTTTTACCACCTGCCAGACCCTTTCCGCCGACGGCGGCGCCACCTGGAGCGAGCCGGAGCAGCTTCTGAGCGACCGGGGCGGCGCGCCCGCGCACTTATACCGGCATTCCTCCGGCGTGCTGCTCTCCTCTTACGGCTACCGGGCGGGCCCGCGCTACGGGATCCGCGTGATGCTCAGCGCCGACAACGGCAGACGTTGGGAGAAGGATCATATTCTGTGGGAGACGACGGTTTCTTCCGATCTCGGGTACCCTGCCACCGTGGAACTGAAAGACGGAACGCTTTTAACGGTGTTTTACGCCAAGGACGAGAAAGACGGCCCTGCGGTGATCAAACAGCAAAAATGGGAGCTGACGAAATGATGACTGAGCTATGCAATAATTCTCCTTTTCAAACGATTTTCCATTCCGCGGATCTCTGCGTGGTGGGCGGCGGGCTTGCGGGCCTCTGCGCCGCCGTCGCCGCGGCAAGGGGCGGCTCCAAGGTGGCGCTGGTGCAGGATCGGCCGGTGCTGGGCGGCAACGCTTCAAGCGAGATCCGGATGTGGATCTGCGGCGCGGCCGGAGACAACAACCGCGAAACCGGGATCCTTGAAGAAATCGAACTGACGTCCCTCTGGCGCAACCCCGATAAAAACTACGCGGTGTGGGACGGCATTTTATATGAATTTGTAAAGCGGGAACCGAATATCACCCTACTGCTGAACTGTTCGGTGTTCGACGCCGAAACACGGGACGGAAAAATCATTTCCGTCACCGGCTGGCAAACCACCACCCAGCGCTTTCATACCGTCCGGGCAACGTATTTTGCCGACTGCTCCGGCGACAGCGTGCTGGCGCCCCTTTCGGGCGCTCAATATCGCGTGGGGAGGGAAGCCGCTTCGGAATTCGGCGAAAAAACCTCGCAGACGGAAGCCGACCGGCAGACCATGGGCATGAGCTGCCTCATTCAGATGCGGAAAACCGACCGGCCCTCCGTTTTTATCCCGCCGCCGTGGGCGAAAAAACTCACGCCGGAGGCGCTGCGCCTGCGCACGCCGCACATGGAAAACAGCAGCGAGAATTTCTGGTATCTGGAGCTGGGCGGCAACCGGGACTCCATCGGCGACACCGAAGAGGTCCGCGACGAGCTGCTCGCCCTGGCCTACGGGATGGTCGACCACGTAAAAAACAGCGGAACCGTTCCCGACGCCGACTTCTGGGAACTGGACTGGCTGGGCTTTCTGCCCGGCAAGCGGGAATCCCGCCGCATGGTGGGGCCTGTGATCCTGACCCAGAACGACGTGCTCTCGGGCGGACGTTTCCCCGACACGGTCGCCTACGGCGGCTGGCCGCTGGACGACCACCACCCCGACGGATTTTATCACGCGGGGAACCCCAACGTGTGGGGCGAGACCCCCGCGCCCTACGGCATCCCCTACCGGGCGCTGTATTCGGTAAACGTAAAGAATCTGTTTTTTGCGGGACGCAACATTTCGGCGACCCACGCCGCCGTCAGCAGCACCCGGGTGATGGCCACCTGCGCTCTGCTGGGGCAGGCTGTGGGCACCGCCGCGGATATCGCCCGGGAGTTTTCACTGTCTCCCCACGGCGTATATGAGGAACGGCTTTCGCTTTTGCAGCAGCGTCTGATGGAAAACGGCTGCTTTTTGCCTTACCGCAGGCGGGAGATCTCCGACCTGTGCCAAAACGCGGCGTTGCGCTGCGAGGGAGAGCCGCCGGAAAACCTGAACGACCTGCGAAGCGGCGCGGACCGCAACAACCGCACCCTCGGCGACAGGGATTTTCGCGTGGCGCTGGCGGCCGGCAAAGCGGCGACCTATGTTTTCGACCCGCCGACACGGCTGAAAAATATCCACCTGCGCTTTGACGCGGACCTGAACCGCGACACGCTGCCGGGGGACGGCACCGAACGCAAACACACCATGCGCGCCAACCGCACGCAGGAGAGCCCCACCATGCGCTTACCCGAAACGCTGGTGAAAAGCTACCGCCTGACCGCCGAAACGGCTGACGGACAGCGGCTGACGCTCGCCGAAGAAAACAACAATCTGCTGGGGACGGTGAACCTTGCCCTGCCGGACCGTCTGCTGAAAAGCATATCGTTCACACCGCTGTCAACGTGGGGAAACAACACGGAAAAAATCAGCCTGTTCGCGTTTGACGTACGCTGAGAAAAAACTTATAATTATATGGTTAAAAAAATCTGTAAAAAGAAAACGCCGGATAGGAATCCGGACGTTTTGCCAAGAGGAAGAACCATGAAGAAAAAAACGAAACAGACCCTTTGCGGACTGATCGACCGCAGCGGCAAAGTACTCGCCGGGAGAAGCAGGCTGATCGGCAGCCGCTATTACACCGGATCCGACTTTCTGGCCTCCGCCCAGGGGATTACCAACGACGGAACGTACTATTACTGCACCGGCACGGTAATCGCGCTGAAATTCAACGGCCTGAGCAAGATCAACATGAAAACCGGCGAAGTGGTGCTGAAAAAAGAGCGTTATCTGCCCGAACCGCTGGCGTCGCAGGGCTTTAACCACTACGGCGGCTGCACCTGTTTTGAAAACAAAATCTACACGGCGGTGGAAGACAAAGACCGGGCGCACCCCTGCATCGCCGTGTTCAGCGCCGAAACGCTGGAATTCACCGGGCTGTACCGGATTCTGGGGCCGGAGATCCAACCGAACGGCAATCTGCCCTGGTGCGCTGCGGACAAGGAAAACCGCCTGCTGTATACAGGCTATTTCGACCACTGCGACCACATCAATGCGTTGAATATCGACACGCTGGAGTTTATCCGGCATATCCCCATCAGCCGGGTGGTGGAGCATACGCAGGGCGGGGAGATGTGGAACGGCCTCATCTATATCTCCTGCCACGATACCTGGCGCAGGAAGCACGTGTATTCCATCGACCCCGCCACGGGCGAAACGCGGCTGGTGATGGAACGGGACGCGGGGAAAAACATCGTGGAATCCGAGGGGATCACCGTCTGCCCCATGGACGACGGCAGCTTTTTCCACCAGCTGGACGTGCTCTATCCCGCGACCCTCGCCATCCGGCGCTATTCGGCGGAACAAACCGGGACCTGAACAAGGGTCCCTTTTTCTTTTCCTCCCGCCCCGTTTATCCAACCAGCGCCGCCAGCTTCTCCCGGAACAGGAAAAACCGCGCCGGATCCATGGGATAGTGGGAGAAATCCACGTCCCCGAGAACGTCTTCGATCAGCTTCAACACCGTTTCGCGGCTTGTAAGCGCCTCCACGGTCCTGAGCGCCCGCAGATCCTGGAGCCCGTCGTAAAACACCTGCTGCCGAAGGGAGGTCAGGGGTTCGCCGTTCTCGCCGGGGTATACCGCAAAGCTGTCGCCGGCAGGGAAAGCGCCGCCCGCGTCCGTTTCGGTGAAGGGATCGACCTCCCGCTTTGAAAACTGGGTGTAATAAAAATTATAACCCCAGTGCAGAAAGCCCTCGCAATCATATTTATATAAAAGCACACCCAAGATCCGGTTGCGGACAGAGGGCATGGCGAAGAAGCGGTTGGGGAGCTCGTCTTCAAATTGGCCGCAGCAGTAATAGGTCCAGAGCTTGGGTACCTTTCCGGCAAAGGCCGGAACAGCGCCCTCGCCCGGCACCGGGGTCTCCACCAGACCACGCTCGTAAAAATCAAAATCCGAAAGCGCGTCCAGCTGCCGGTAGGCCGGGAACGCCGCTTTGATCACGGCAGAGACCTTTTCATACTGCCGCAGATCCTTTTCCCCCGGCTCGTCGGAGCAGTGCACAAAGCAGCGGTCGGTGATCCCCATGTCGTCGGTGAATTCCTTCAGCGCCGCGCCGAGCTGCATTAAAAAGCTGCGGTAGCCCTGCGAGAGCGCGTCCGTTTCCCAGCCGAAGATCCGCTGTTCTCCTTTGGAGGTCTGCGCCATGATCTTCGGCGCGTGCTTTGCGCCCCACTGGGTGAAAAAGTGCGAGAATTCAAAATATTCCACGCCGTGCTTTCCGGCGAGGGTGATCCAGCGGAACAGGCGGTCGAAGCCGAAGGTGTAACGCCGGCCTTTTTTTGTGACCTCCACCAGCTGTACGGTGGGGCGCTCGCCGCCGACGGCAGTATCCAGCGGCGGGGTGAACAGCGGCGTCAGCAGCAGGTTGACCCCGTGGTTCGCGGCGTTTTCCATAAATCGCTCCACGATCTTCCAGTGCGCCTCGCCGAACGCCTCCACATTATAATAGGAAGCGAGGCAGTCCGCATGGAACCAGTCGGTGTGGAGAAGCGTCTGCGGCAGCAGGCGGGTGTCGGCGATCTTTACAGGCAGCGAAAGCGTCTGGGACGCGGTCTCCGCAGCGACCGTGCAGGTAAGCGCATAGCTTCCGGCGGGCAGATCCGCGGCGTCCAGAAGGATCCAAACGACAGACGTTTTTCCTTTCCGCACGGTAAGCGCGCCGGAAAACGGGCGCAGCAGATCCGGATAGAGCCCCGGCCGCCCGTTTTTCACCAGCGTGCAGCGTTTTGTCCCCGGGGCGATGGTATGGCCCGCCGGGATCTCCTCCACCCGGAACAGCTTTAACGGCAAGGCGCATTCCGCCGTAACGGAGATTTTTTCCGTCCGGTCGCTTTTAACGCAGAGCTGCACGCTCCCCCGTTCCCCGCCGAAAAGCGTCAGCGCCGCCGGCGCTGCGGGGAGGGCGCTGTCTTCGGAGAAGACTTTTTCCAATGCGGAAATAAATTGAAGTTCCATAGATTTCCCTTTCTTTTGGAATATTACTACGTTATTTTTGTATTATTTTACTACAACTTGTATAATTGTGGCAAGAGTGTTGCGAAAAAACCGGCACCTTGCACAAAGAATGTGGGATAAAAATTTCCGTTTTGCCAATGGGAAAGTTTTTCTTTTCCTGTTGACTTTTCTTTTTCCGCAAGATATAATAATAATGAATAAAAGCCCAAAAACGAAATGGAGGCAAAAAGTAATGAAAACCAAAAAAACAATATCAGTCATTCTTGCGCTGATCATGCTCCTGTCCTGCTGCCCCGTGCTGCTCGGCATGGCGTTTGCGGCCGATAACATCGTCACGTTTACCGAGAGCGGCGATTTCGAAGAGGATAACCTCAGAAGCGGCTGGACCTATGTGATCCCCAAGGACGTAATCATGACGGTTCCCTCCGGCTTCTCGCTGCACATTCCGCTCAACGGCGTCTTAAAGGTCGAAAAGGGCGGCAAGCTGATCGTAAACGGTCAGGTCATTGTCGCGGGCGATGCGAGCAGCTACGGCTCCCTGATCGTTGACGGCACGATCGTCAATTCCGAAAAGGTCGCCCCCGGCGATTACGGCCGCGCAGTGCTTCAGATCCGCTTCCCCTCTCTTGTGAACGAGGGCCTGAAGGATATCATCCGCGTCTGGTACGCCACGTCCAAGAGCGGCAACGCCTATGAGAACCTGACGCCTGATTTCACCTACGTGCGGATCAACGACGACGGCCAGAACGTTTACGTTCCCATGAACCAGTTCCTGTATGTCAAGGCCGAAATCATCAAAGACGGTCCGATCCAGGATGAACCCGCCCTGACCCAGTGGCTGAAGGCCAAAAAATGGGACGATTCGAAAATGAACGTGTATCTCAACAGCGTCAGCATCCCCTATGCGGCCGAATCCCACAGAGTGCAGGCTGTCTCCGCCGGCGACATCACCTATTCTCCCTGGACGGTGGACGACAATTTCCTGAAAATGTGCCGTATTCTGCTGAACTCCGGCACCGGCTATACCGTGTATGGGCGCGACGGTGAAGAGGGTACCGCCGAAATCAAATGGGGCAAGCCCTTTACCTTCCGCGTGGAGTTTGACGATGATTATCAGATGAGCGCCACCACTGCCGACGTGTATATCTACAACGGCTACGGCGTTGTGAATTACGATACGGATACTTCCGAAACGACGCTTGCTTCCAAGCCCGACGCTTCGGGATATTATACGATCCCCGCCGTGCAGGGCGACTACACGATCTACGTGAACATGCTGGCGATCCCGGACGATAAGGTCACCCAGATCGGCGGCATCCTGCAGACCGTACGCAGCGTTTTCGAGATGATCATCAACTTCTTCCGCCAGATCGCCAATATTTTCGGTATCGGCGGCTGAGCGCGGTATCCGCAGACCTAATCAATAACAACGAAGGACCGTCCATCCCGGGCGGTCCTTTTTCAATGCGTATGGCTTTTTGATCGGCAAATCGGAATTTGCCGGGAACGCATATCCGTTTTACTTTGTCGCTTCCCGCAGCGCTTCGATCCCTCCGGCGAGCGTCCGGTCTTTCCGAAACAGCCCGGCGGTTCCGGCAACAAAGATATTCGCCCCGGCCTGCCGCATTTTGCGGGCATTTTCAAGGCTCACGTTGCCGTCCACCTCGATCTCGGCGTCTTTTCTGCCGCTGTCGTCGAGCATTTGCCGGACGGCGGCGATCTTACCGAGCGAGGCAGGGATCATCTTCTGCCCGGCAAAACCGGGATTCACCGTCATCACCAGCACCCCCGCCAGATCCTCCAGCACCGGCTCCAGAAAACAGAGGGGCGTGGCAGGATTCAAAGCGGCAAAGGGCAGCGCGCCCCGCTCCCGTACGGCGGCAAGGGCTTTTTGCAGATGCCTGGTGCTTTCAACGTGAATGCTGACGATATCGCCCGCGCCGAAAGGGAACCAGTCGAGCTTCCGTTCCGGAGCGTCGATCATCAGGTGCAGGTCCAGCGGAATCGGGGAATGGGATTTCAGGTGTCTGCAGTAATCGGTGCCCAGCGTGAAGTTGGGCACAAAAACCCCGTCCATTACGTCCACGTGCAGGTATTCCACACCGCCGCGCCCGAATTCCTCCAGCGTTTCCCGCAAGGCAAAGGGATCGGCGCACATCATGGAGGGCGAAAGCTTTGCTGTTTGCATCTCAGTTTTCCTCCTCAAATACCGCCGCGATTACATCCAACAGCCCCAGATCCCAGGCGAGGGTCGAAAGGATATATTTGTCGCGGATGTCTTTTGTGATCTTAAATACCATCGGGGCTTCGCCGTTCGGCAGCCCCATATCGGCAGGATTCACCGGTGCGCCGAGCTCCGTGAGCAGCGTTTTCACCGCGGCAAAGGGCGGCAGCTCCTCTTTGATGACGGCAAGGATCTCGTTCCAATGCGAACAGATGCGGTCAAGCCGCGCCGCGTGTTGTTCGGGATCATAGCGATCCGCCGTTTTCGCGCCCCCGATCATGGGGTCGGCGGCTTTTCCGAGGAATCCGCGCAGCCGGCTGAACCATGCTTCTTTGTCAAACGCCGCAAAGGCGGCTTTCGCGGCAACGGGATCCGGCAGCAGGGTCTTCAGACGTTCGTAGCCCCGCAGCGCGCAGAGCGTCCCCACGCCGCACTGGATCCCGTGCAGGTCAAAAGGCGTGCCGAATTCCAGCGCCCGCATGTCCCAGATATGGGAAAAATAGTGCTCCACGCCCGAAACGGGACGGCTGACGCCCGCCCAGTCGGCGGCGATCCCCGATAAGATCAGCCCTTCCGTCACCGCTTTCACCGCGGCAGGGTCCCGGGTGAGGATACCGCCGGCGTTGTCCACGCAGGTTTTTAAGGCGGCGCGGATCAGGGCCGCCACGTCTTCGCAGTAGTATTCGCCTGTAACGATCCGGCCGATGCGCCATTCGCAGACGCTGATATATTTTGCAAGCATATCGCCGAGGCCGGCGCGGATCATCTGCAGCGGAGCGTTTTTCAGCACGGCAAGATCGCCGATGACCACGGTGGGGCAGGCGCTGTCCACCGAAACCTTTAAGCCGTCCCTTACGATGGAGGAAGTGGAGGAGGCGTAGCCGTCCATGGAAGGCGCGGTGGCCACGGTGATGAGCGGATGGCCGGTGGTTTTCGCCACGATCTTCGATACGTCGTTGATCACCCCGGAGCCCACGGCGAGGATCATGTCGCAGCTGTGGTCGAAGTGCGCGAAGGCGCTGCCGATCATCTTCTCGTCCGGTTCGGCGCGCTCTTTCCCGAAACGGTGCAGCGTGTATGGGACGTTCTCTTTCTCAAGATCGTTCAGCACCGGCTGCCCGGCAGCGGCAAAGGTGTTTTCATCCGCCAGAATATAAACTTTCGTCCCGCCGTATTTTTTCACGCAGGACGCAAGCCGTCCGATCGCGCCCTCGCAGATCAGCGCTTCTTTTAAATGGGCGCGGTGGATCTTCCCGCAGGCACAGCGGAAGGGCGGGCGACGCATCAGTTCGTTCAGGTCGATCCCGGTGTTTTCTGTTTTCATAGTCGTCTCTCCCCACGGCAGACGTCGTGTCTTTTTGTTTTTGTTTGTTCCTGAAAAATCAAAGCTTTGTGCGGATGGATCCCGCGGCTTCCTTCACCGCGGCGGCAAAAGCCCGGATTTCTTCTTCCGTGGTTTCACGGCTCAGGCTTGCCCGGATGGCGGAATCGATGCGGTCCGGCGCCAGCCCCATGGCGGTGAGCACCTCGCTGCGGCGCCCCTTTTTGCAGGCGGAACCGGCGGAAACGTAGATCTCCCGCGCGGACAGATAATTTATGAGCACCTGCGACGGAACGCCCGACAAAGAAAAATTCAGGATATAGGGCAGAGCGTTTTCGGGCGAGTTGAAGCGAACCGACGGGATCTGGGACAAAAGCCCGCGCAGCAGCCCCATTTTGTTCTGCATTTCCGGCAGGGTTTTTGCGGGGTCCGGCAGGGCTGCCAGCGCCGCGCCGAAGCCGGCGATCGCGGGCAGCGGCTCGGTGCCCGAGAACATTCCGTTTTCCTGCCCGCCGCCGTTCACAAAGGGGGGCAGATATACGCCTTTTTTGATATACAGCAGGCCCACGCCCTTGGGCGCGTGCAGCTTGTGGCCGCTGGCGGTGAGCAGATCCGTCCCCAATTTTGCCGGAGAAACCGGCAGCTTGCCGAAGCCCTGCACCGCGTCGGTGTGCACAAGCGCCGGAGCGCCCGCGGCCTGCACAGCCCGCCGCAGCAGGTGAACGGGATTGACGGCGCCCGTTTCGTTGTTCACCAGCATGGCGCTCACCAGCACGGTTTTTTCGTTGACGGCGGCCAGCAGCGCCTGCGGGTCGAAGCCGCCGTCTGCGGAGGGCGCAAGGCGGATCACCTCAAAGCCCCGGGCTTCCAGCGCGTCCATACACCGCCCCACGCTCGGGTGCTCCGCCGCCGTGGTCACGATGCGGTTGCCCCGCTTTTTCAGCGACAGCGCCGCGCCGAACACCGCCGTGTTGTTGGCAAGCGTGCCGGAATGGGAAAAATACACTTCGTCCGGGCGGCAGGAAAGCGTTTTCGCCGCCTGCGCCCGCGCCTTTTCCAGCAGCGTCTTCGCTTTGATCCCCGCGCCGTGCACTGCGGAGGGATTTCCGAAATCCTCCCGCATGGCGGCGGCAGCCGCGGCAGCCGCTTCGCTGCATACCCGCGTTGTGGCGGAATTGTCAAGATAAATCATATGAAAGAATCCTTGTTCCGGTATTTGTTTTCTTATTATATAACAGCGGAAGTAAAATGTAAATGAAAAAAAGCAAAAATCGGAATATATCGAGGAGCTATAATACCATACAAACTCCGTTGGGCACGAAGATCCGACGTGCCGTTCCACAAAGATCCCGGTGATAATAAAACCGCGGTCGCCAATTCGGAAGGTCAGATTGCCCTTCCCTACGGATAATAGAGTCCAACGCTCCGGTCGCCGAAGTGTCTTATATCCATATCCCGCTGAATTTCAATTTAACACGCTGATTCTTTTTTTTGCGCCGGGGGCATCCGCCGCCGAATCTTGACATTTCAATCCAGTTCCTGTAGAATAAAGTAAATTCTGAGATAGGAAAAAACAATCATGCAAAAAAAAGACAAAACCAAGATCATTGTACTTCTCTCCGTTGTGGCGGCGCTGCTGCTTGCCGTGATCGTTCTCACGTGCCTGATCCTGCGGGATCGCGGGACGACGGGACGCGCGTCTTCGCCGCAAACGGAGCTCTCGGATGAGGAATCCGCCGAGGCGGTCAAACGCAAAGACGTGCCCAGGGGCAGCGGCGTGATCCGCGGCACCGTGGTGGACGCGGCCGCCAACAGGGAGCACGGCGGCGTTTCCGGCGCGCTTTCAGGCGCGAGCGTGACCGCGAAGAACACGCAAACGGAAGAAACGCTGCCGCCCGTGACTGCCGACGCCGACGGCGTTTTTGAGATCGTCGCGCCCGTGGGCGAATATATCCTGTTCGTGGAAGCGGAGAATTATCCCGCCTTTACCTTCGGGCGTGTGATTACAGTGGAGGAACAGGCCGAAAGCGCCGGCGTTGACGTGGTTCCTCTTCCGCAAACGGACTTTGAAACGTATTTTTCGCAGAATCCGCTGGATCCGCGGCAGAAAGAGGCCGTGGAAGCGGACGGCACCACCATGGGTATGATGCAAGCCATGTCCGTGTGGACGCACCGCTGGCGCATGGAGGTGCTCTGGGCTTACGACCGCCTTGCCGAAGCCGGCGCGCCGGAAGTCGCGGAACGTAAACAGGAATATCTGCGCACCTATTGGTCCGAGATGCAGGCGGAGAGCGCGGCTTACCCGAATTCCGGCGGTTCCGCCGACATTCTGGGGCACGCGTCTCTTGCCAACGATTTTTACCGCAACCGGGCAAAGGCGCTGTATGAGGAGCTGTTTTCTTATGATCCCGCCTACCGCTACGCCTACGAAACGGATCCCGAAACCTGGTTCGAGCCTTCCCATCTGGACGACGGCGCGGCGCTGTTCGCAGATGACGACCGGCAGCTGCTGTTCACAAAACTCGGGAACGCTTCCGCCCAGGCCGACCCCGCCCAATTCGACGTGGTGATCGTCACTGCGGGTTCCCCCGACGGGGGCGACGTTCAGGCGGCCGCCAACGATTACTACGACAACGGCGGCTTTGCGCCCAACGGGATCCTGCTGATGGTCTGCGCCGACAGCAGGGAATACGCGATCTCCACCACCGGCGACGCGATCGGCATCTTTGACGACGCGGTGCTGCAGCGGATTGAGGATTCCGTGGTTTCCTCGTATTTTTCACAGGGCGATTACTTTAAC
>CACZOP010000190.1 GCA_902782845.1 Oscillospiraceae bacterium
GACCGAAGGGGCAGACGTCAGAACGATCACCGAAACAGGAAGCCGGCCGAAACGTTCGTTTTTTGCCGTTCCCGCATAAAGGCACCGTCCTTTCGTTTACTCCAAAAAAAGCGCGGCACCCGGAAAACAAGCGCCGCGCCGCGTTATTTCTTTGTAACGGATCTGCCTCAGATCTCGGGGATGTCGATCTCCACTTCTTTGCCGAGCTTGGCGGAGCGGGAGATGCCGTCGATGATCGCCTGATTGTAGATGATCTGGGAAGAAGGCACGGGCGCCGCGCCGCCTTCCTTCACGGCGTCGATGAAGAGCCGGATCTTCTTATAGAAGTTATCCACGTCGTCGTGCTTCTGGGGGATCTCGGTTTCCACTTCTTCGCCGGCAATGTTCTTATAGATCTTCAAAGGACCGCCGATGGAGCCGTTCCAGCATTCGGTGGAGGGGATACGAAGCCCCGCCTTGGTGCCGAGGATGATGGTATCGCCGGGCGTGTCGAGGTTCATCGCCCAGCTGATGCGGAAGTCGAGGATCACGCCGCCCTCCAGCCGGATAAAGGCCGCAGCGAAATCGTCCACACTGAACACGTCGGCATATTCGGGATGGCCGGGATAGGTCACGGGATCCTTGCCGAAGAAATCGGAGGTGTAGCCGGTTACGGTGAGGGGCTTCGGATAGCCGATGGCGTTGAGCACCATATCCAGCGAATAGCAGCCGATATCGGCAAGCGCGCCGATGCCCGCGGTTTTGTCGTCGATAAAGCTGGTGCCGTAGGGGGTGGGGATACCGCGACGGCGGCCGCCGCCGGTCTGGATATAGTAAACCTTACCCAGCTCGCCGGATTCCACAACCTTTTTCACCATTTTCATGTTTTCGTCAAAGCGGGGCTGGAAGCCGATGGAAAGCAGCTTGCCGCTGGCCTTTTCCGCCCTGCAGATAGCCACGGCCTCTTCCAGCGTAACGCACATGGGCTTTTCAAGCAGCACGTTCACACCGTGCTCCAGCGCGTAGATGGTGCATTCCGCGTGGGTGCGGTTATAGGTGCACACGCTGACCGCATCCAGCTGTTCGGCGTCGATCATGGATTTGTGGTCGGGATAGAGACGGACGCCCTCAAGCCCGTTGTCCTTGCAGAATTTCTCCGCCTTGCCGGGGATCAGATCCGCCGCCGCCACGATCTCCACGTCGGGGCACTTAAGATAATTCGCCACGTGCGCTTCGGCGATCCAGCCGGTGCCGATGATGCCCACCTTCACCTTTTTGCCGTCGCCCGAGCGATCCTTCACTTCTTCCACTTTTTCCTTAAAGCGGTCCAGAATGCTTTCAGCCATTTTTACATCCTCCCAAAGCTGATTTATTTGTTTATTAATCGGAGCATAGCGCCGTGCAGCTGTTTGTTGGTACACAGCACGCTGCTCTTTATACCGGGTAAAATGGGGTCGCCGGAGAACGAAGTGATCGTTCCGCCCGCCGCGGCAAGGATGATCCCGCCTGCGGCAAAATCCCACGGAGACAAAATCTCCTCAAAAAACGCGTCCGTCCGCCCGCAGGCAACAAAACAGATATCAACGGCTGCGGAACCGCTGCGGCGGATATCCGCGCACGCCAGAAACACGTTCTTCAGAACGGCAAAGGAATGTTCCGCAAGGGCTTCGCGGTCATAGGGGGAAGACCCGAACGAAACCAGCGCGTGGGGAAGATCCCGACCGGAAACGGAAATGGGCTTCCCGTTCAGATACGCCCGCTCCCCCGCCACGGCGGAAAAGAGCTCGTCCCGATATGGGTCAAGCACCGCGCCGAACAGCGGCGCGCCGTCGTAAAACAGCCCCACGCTGATGGCGGAACAACGCATATCGTGGATAAAATTTGTGGTGCCGTCGATGGGGTCGATCACAAAGCAGTAGCCCTGCGACGGGAATGCCGCCGCGTTTTCTTTTTCTTCCGCCAAAAACGACGCATCCGGAAAAATCTCTTTCAGCCCCTCGATCAGGCGATTCTGCACCGCCACGTCGTATACGGTGACAAAATTGGCGCTGCCGGGCTTTTCGGTGATCTCGCCGTCGCGGTCTTCCACACTGTGTGCGCCCAGCATCAGTGCGCCGCACGCCCGCATCAGGGCGCAAATCTGTTCGATCTGTTGGTTCGTTATACGGTTCATACTGCGGTTTCCTTGAATGATAATGTCATGGCATGGCCGAATTTTGTTGTGAACTGGTCCTTGAAGCCTTTTTGTTTCAATACTTTGACCAGATCCTCGTTGTCGGCGTCAAACACCGTAACAACGCCCGTAACGTGCCGCTCCCGCAGCGCCGCCAGCGCCGCCGTGATCAACAGATCCTCCACGCCCATGCCGCCCCAGGAGCTTTTGACATACAGCGAAAAATGCGCTTTATAATCCTGACGGAACATGGCGTAGGGCAAGAGCCCAAGCTTTGCGTCCACATAGCGGCGCACGCTCAGGGCGGCCGCCTTCGGCAGGTATTCCTCGGTGAACACCACTTCGTAATCGTCCATATCCGGGCAGCCCAGCAGGCAGCCCGCCAGCGTGCCGTCGTCGTCCAGCGCCAGGAAACAGGTCTCCGGCGTGTGATCCAGATAATAATCGCACTTTGTGAGCGTAGTAAACAGCTGCGTTTCTTCGCTGGCGGAAAGGCAGCCGGTATTCTCAAGACACTGCTGCACCACCGCGTCGCGGTATTCGCTGCTGTAGGGGATAGACTTCATGCGCGCCACCTCGCGTTCTCTTCGTTTTTGCCCAGATTATGCTGACGGAAAGTTTCTTTTTTTATTTTACACTGATTTTTTAAAAAAGTCCATAAGAAGCGTATATTTTTTTGGAAAAATATGATAAAATATCCGCACACAGAGAATCGAAGAAAGGAAAGACAAATCGGAATTTGTCCCGGTACCCTTCTATGACCTTTGCAACTGTCGGCACCTCATGGATCACCGAAAAATTCATTTCCGCAGCGAAAAAACAGGGCTGGACCCTGGCGGCGGCATATTCCCGGCACGAAGACTCCGCCCGGGCGTTCGCCGCAAAGCACGGCGCGCCGCTGTTTTTTACAAGCCTCGAAGACATGGCGGCATGCGACGCCTTCCGGACGGTGTATATCGCCAGTCCCAACGCTTTCCACTTTGAACAGAGCCGTTTCTTTCTGCAAAGGGGGAAGCACGTTCTGTGTGAAAAGCCCCTCACAACCACAAAAGCCGAAGCGGAAACGCTCTTTGCGGAAGCAGAAGCGCGGGGACTGACCGTGGCAGAAGCGATCATGTCGATCCACCGGCCGGCGTTCGGGCTGCTGCGGGAGGAACTGAAAGCCCTTGGGAACGTGCGGACGGCGTATTTCAACTTCTGCCAGCTTTCCTCCAAATATCCGGCTTTTCTGCGGGGAGAGACTCCCAACATTTTCAACCCGGCTATGCACGCTGGGTGCCTGATGGACATCGGGGTCTATAACGTCTACCTTGCCGCAGCCCTGTTCGGAAAGCCGGACCGGATTCAGTCGGCAGCCACGTTTTTATCCTCCGGAGCAGACAGCGCCGGGGCCGCGCTGCTCTCATATCCCGACCTCACCGTGAGCCTGAGCTTTTCCAAAACCGCCCAGCAGTTCGCCCCCTCGGAGATCGTGGGAGACAAAGGAACCCTGCAGATCGACTCCGTTTCACAGCTCACCGGGATCGACCGGATTGCGGACGGTAAAAAAACAAATCTTGTCCCTGCGGACGTTTCACGGGACGAGGTGATGGGCGCGGAAGCCCGTTTCTTTGCGGATACCGTGGAACACGGTAAAGACGAACGCTATGCTTTCGCGCAGGAGACCTGCCTCACCGTGCGGGAGATCATGGATGAGATCCGCATGCAGAACGGCTTCGGTTTCTGAGAAATATCGGAATCTGAACGCGCGCCGGGAGGCACACGACCGCAGCGCGGCCGCAATGAACAAAACGCGTTCCTCCGGTTTGCGGAAAAGCTTTCCTTTAAACGATAAACACCGTCGGCGTCGTGTCCGGCGGTGTGATTTTTTTTACGTCGTTTTCGCCATGTTTCCGGTGACGTCGCAATACGTCTCCCGGCATTCCGATCAATCCGTATATTCCCGGTTGACGGTCAGCAGGTTCAGGAACACAGGCGGCAGAAGCAGCAGCGGCACCGCAAAGAAGGCCGATCGACCGAACGCCTTGGAAAGGCCGATGTTCAGCGCCACGGCGGCAATGAGCTGCACGCCGGGGAGCAGCAGGCCGAGGAACATCAGAAAGCCGCCGTTGGCGATGGAGCAGAGCTTATAGAGATTCACAAGGGGCACGATCAGCAGGATCGGGTTGACGCCCGCTTTCAGGAACAGACGGATGCATCCGATCAGCGTCAGTACCAGGCCGATCACCGCAAAAACCGCCGTCGCGATGATGATCGTCCGCGCCGTATCGGGCGCCCGGTATTTCGACAAAACGCCCGGAAGATATTTCTCGATCTGCTCCTCCAGCAGGGGAACGACCTCGGTTCTTGCGAGAAGCCCGCTCACCGACGGATAGGCGTACCCCGCAAGGAACACCAGAAAGATGCAGAAAACGATCCCGATCAGAAAAACAACGTTGCTCACCGCGATTGACACGATCCACGCAAACAAAAGAGAAACCGCCGACAGGGCGGAGCCGCGCTGCCCGGATTCCGGCGTTTTGTCTCTTACAATAACGGAATCGCCGTTTGTTTGGATTTCTTTGTTCATTGACATGGAAAAGATACCTTCCTCTCAAAAACAGTATTATTATTTCTTTATGTTTCCGAAGTGCGCGGCCGGATCAGTTTTCCGCCGGTGAATTCGGTTTTCTCAAAGCCCGCAGCGGGATCGAAGAACCAGACCTTTTCGGTGCCCTCCGCCCGAAAAACGTAGGCGTCGCCGTTCGGGGGAACGCAGAGCGCCGCGCCGTCCTCAATGGCAAAGCCCGGCAGAGGCTGGTTTTTGACTTCCTCGTTGAAGCACTGCCAGCCTTCGCACTCGTAGTGGGGGCAGATCACGTAGGGATAAAACCCGAGCCCGGGGGTAAATTCCTTTTCGTCGTAAACGGCGCAGTTATCAAAGCCGCTCCGGAACCAGATCATGGCGCCGGCGCTGCCGCCGCAGACCACCGCGCCCCGGTCGTAGGCTTGTTTTACGGCTTCGGCGACGCCGGTTTTTTCCCACGTGTTCCGGCAGTATTTAAGATTGCCGCCGGGGACCCAGATGATATCCGCCCATTCGGTTTTTTGCCGGATGATTTCGGGCGTGACCCACCATTCCGACGGCTTGAGGGTATCCACCTCGCAGCCCAGCTTATAATAACAGTTGAGGGTGCCGGGATTCGGGACGTCGAATTGGGTGGTGGGGATCAGCAGAAAGTTCGGGTGCTCCTTGCCGGTGAGACTCCTGATATGGATCGCAAGCGCCCAGATGTGCTCGAATTCATCAAAACCGCAAACGGCGACGATGGTACCCATGATGATTTCTCCTTTTGTGCAATAGTAACTGACCGCGGAAAGCTGACGGCAGGCGCACCGTTATCCGTTCAGCCCTTGCGCAGCGCCGCCAGATCCCGGTAGCTGATCAGATGGATCCCGTGGGTTTTGAAGGCGGCGTGGACCTCGGGGTCCTTCATCACCTCATACTCCCAGCCGCGGCGCTGCCACGTGCCGGAGATGGACTTCATTTCTTCCGTGGGGAGCGCCGGGTGGATGTAGGTCTCGCAGATCCCGGCGGGGATATTGATGAGATATTCAATAAAGTTATTCTTGAATTCCTCGTAGCTCTCCCCTGTTTCGATCTTCTCGGGGAAAATCAGATAATCCGGCATGGGGACGCCGTAGAGCTTGCCCAAAGCGTTGGAAATCCGGCACATGGCCTGAAAGAGCCACTGGGGCGCTTCGTCGGGGCACTGGCTTGCAAGCGGCTTTGAGAACATGCGGAAGGGATAGCCCTTTTCGCCGCAGAGCTTTAGGGTGAGGGGCAGCATTTTCAGCTTGCCGTTGAGGCCGTAGACCGCGCCCATGTGGCTGTCCACATGAGAGGGGCGCATCCCGCGGCTTTCGCAGAATTCGATCTGCGCGCGGCTTTCGGCAATGGCCTCATCGTAGTCGCAATGGGCCTCGAAATCCTCGCTTTCGGGCCACATACGCCCCTCGGGGGTCTCTAAGCTCTTGCCGCCTGTGAGGGAGCCCCAGGGCCAGTGCTCCTTCCATTCGTTGGTGTGGGTGAGATGCACGCCGATGGCATATTCCGGGTGCGCGGCAGCAAAGGCCACCGCCTCCTCCGCGCCGGGACAGGGGGTCATGACCGTGGAGGATCTGAGGAATCCGCCCTCAAAGAGATCCCATACCGCCTGATTGGCGGAATGGCAAAGACCGTAGTCGTCCGCGTTGATAACAAGGTACTTTTTGTTGTCTTTTTTCATGACATGCCGCTCCTTTTTGTTATTTTCAGTTTTATCGGCAAATTCCGGGATTTATCGCTCTGTTTCTTCCGCCTTTGCGCGCTGTTTGTGGTATTTCGCCGCCAGCAGGAAGGGGATCACCGAAAGGACGATCACCACTGCGCCCACAAGGAAGACATTGCCGTTGGGGATATACTCCATTAAACCGCTGGTTTCGTTGAGGAACTGTTCGCCGCTCGTTTTTACCACGGCCTGCCCGATGAGGGAGCCGCCGATCATGGGGATGAGCACAAAAAACAGGATCCAGATGCCCTCAAACTGCCCCTTGGCGTCCGCCGGGTAGAGCTGCTTTGTCCAGACCTTTGTGGTCTGCAGAATGCCCACGTAGCCCACGCCCACCACGAAAATGCCGAGCCACAGCAC
>CACZOP010000191.1 GCA_902782845.1 Oscillospiraceae bacterium
GAGATCAGGATCACGTCCTCGTCGTCGTATACCTTGATCACCGCGGCCACGTCGCCGTTTTTATCCACACGGTAGTTCATGGAACCGTAGCCGCCGCGGCTCTGGGGACGGTAGTCCTCATAAACGCTCTTCCGGCCGGTGCCCTTCACGCCCACCGTTAAGATCCTGCCGTCGGTTTCATCTTTGCCGATCACTTCCACACCCACAACGTAGTCGTCGTCCGTTTTGAAGCTCACAGCCTTCACGCCGCGGGCGGTTCTGCCGATCACGCGGGCGTCGCTTTCGTGGAAGCGGATGCCGAGACCCTTTCTGGTGGCGATGAAAATATCATCCTCACCGGAGGTCAGCTTCACGTTTTCAAGCACGTCGCCTTCATCCAGATTGATGGCAATGATGCCGCTCTTTCTTATATTGCGGAAATCATAAAGCGCGGTGCGCTTGATCACGCCCTGCTTCGTTACCATGCAAAGGTAGGCGTTCTCCTCGTCCCCGGGCAGCATCAGCATGGCCGAAACCTTTTCGTCGCTTTCAATGGGCAGGATATTCACCAGATTCATGCCCTTGCTGGTGCGCCCGCCTTCGGGGATCTCGTAGCCCTTCAGCCGGTAGGCCTTGCCCCTGGTGGTAAAGAACATGATGCTCGCGTGAGAGGAACAGGTAAACATGGTATCCACCATGTCTTCCTCGCGGGTGGTCAGACCCAGCTTGCCTCTGCCGCCCTTTCTCTGCATCCTGTATTCATCCACGGGGATCCGCTTGATATAGCCCATGCCCGTTTTGGTAAATACGCAGTCTTCCTCCGGGATCAGATCTTCGATATCCACTTCGCCCGATACGTTCACGATCTCGGTGCGGCGGTCGTCGCCGATCTCCGCCTTCGTTTCCAGCGCTTCTTTTTTCACTAACGCCAGAATGTTTTCGCGGGAACTGAGAATTTCCAGATATTCGGCGATCTTCATCTGCAGATTGCCCATCTCGTCCTCTAATTTTTCACGTTCCAGACCGGTGAGCTGCCCGAGGCGCATCTGCACGATGTGCGTGGCCTGCACTTCGTCGAAGCCGAAACGCTCCATCAAGCGTTCCTTGCCTTCGGGGATGCTCTTGGACGAACGTAAGATCGCGATGACCTCGTCGATGAAATCCAGCGCGCGGATCAGCGCCTCCAGAATATGCGCGCGGTCCTGCGCTTTTTTCAGATCGTAGCGGGTCCGCCGTTCCACGATCTCGCCCTGATGGTCGATATAGCGCTCTAAAATCTGCTTGAGCGTCAGCGTCTTGGGTTCGCCGTTCACCAGCGCCAGCATATTCACGTTGAAATTACTTTGCAGCGCCGTATACTGGAACAGCTGGTTGAGCACCACCTGGGGATTCGCGTCACGCTTCAGCTCGATCAAGATATTCATTCCCTTGTGGGAGGAATAATCGTTGACGTTGGAAATGCCATCGATCTTTTTATCCTTATGCAGCTCGGCAATGCTTTCGATCAGGCGGGATTTGTTCACCTGATAGGGAAGCTCCGTCACGCTGATCTGGAATTTTCCGTTTTTGGTCTCCTGGATCTCTGTGCGCGCGCGCACCACCACCTTGCCCTTACCGGTGGCGTAGGCGGCGCGGATCCCCGCACGGCCCATAATGATGCCGTAGGTAGGGAAGTCCGGGCCTTTGATATACTGCATGATATCGTCCAGCGTGCAGTCGGGATTATCGATCACGCAGCACATGCCGTCGATCACTTCGCTCATGTTGTGCGGCGGGATATTGGTGGCCATACCCACGGCGATGCCCATGGTGCCGTTGCATAGGAGGTTCGGGAACCGGGCAGGCAGAACGGTGGGTTCTTTTAAGCGGTCGTCGTAGTTGCTCTGGAAATCCACCGTTTCCTTGTCAAGGTCGGTCAGCATTCTGAGGGTCAGCTTGCTCATGCGGCTCTCGGTATACCGGTAGGCGGCGGCGGGGTCGCCGTCCACGGAACCGAAGTTGCCGTGGCCGTCCACCAGCGGGTAGCGCATGGTAAAGTCCTGCGCCAGACGCACCATGGCGTCGTAAACCGAAGCGTCGCCGTGCGGATGGTAGCGTCCCAGCACGGAACCCACCGTATCGGCGCACTTGCGGTATTCCTTATCCGGCGACAGGTTGTTTTCGTACATCGTATATAAAATACGGCGGTGCACCGGCTTCAGGCCGTCTCTCACGTCCGGGAGCGCCCGGTCGGTGATCACCGACATGGAATACGAAAGGAAGTAAGAGCGCATCTCTTTTGCCAGATCCACCGTTAAAAGCGTGCCCTGCGGCTGTTCCGCGGCAATTTCGTTTTCTTCGGTTTCTTCGATCAGATCGTTTTTGTTTTCGTTATCCATCGTTTGCTCCTCCTTTCTTTATACGTCGATATTCGTCGCGTATTTCGCGTTGCGTTCAATAAAATCGCGGCGGGGCTCCACCTTGTCGCCCATCAGGATCGAAAACGTCTCGTCCGCTTCCATGGCGTCGCTCAGATGTACCCGCTTCATGATCCGCACCTCCGGATCCATGGTGGTTTCCCAGAGCTGCGGCGGGTCCATTTCACCGAGACCTTTGTAGCGCTGGATCGAATAGCCGGAGCCGATCTCCTCCATGATCTGGTCCCGCTGCTCGTCGGAATAGGCGTAATGGTGCTTTTTGTTCTTCGTCAGCCGGTAGAGCGGCGGCTGGGCGATATAAACGTAGCCGTTGTCGATCAGCGGCCGCATATAGCGGAAAAAGAAGGTGAGCAGCAGCGTGCAGATATGCAGGCCGTCCACGTCGGCATCCGCCATGATCACGATCTTATGATATCTGAGCTTGGTGATATCGAATTCGTCGCCGATGCCGGTGCCCAGCGCCAGTACCACGGGCACCAGTTTTTCGTTGCCCATCACCTTATCCAGACGCGCCTTTTCCACGTTGAGCATTTTGCCCCACAGCGGCAGGATCGCCTGGGTCTTCGGATCCCGCCCCAGCTTGGCGGATCCGCCGGCGGAATCGCCCTCCACGATGAAAAGCTCGGTGTTTGCCGGGTCTTTATCGGTGCAGTCCGCCAGCTTGCCGGGCAGACCGCCGCCCTCAAAGGCGGTTTTTCTTCTTGCAAGATCTCTTGCCTTGCGCGCCGCCTCCCGCACGCGGGAAGCGTCCAGCGCCTTATTGAAGATGGCTTTGGCAACCATGGGATTTTCTTCAAAATAGGTGGTGAGCTTATCATACACCATCTGCGCCACCAGCGGCGTGATGTCGGTGTTGCCGAGCTTTCCTTTGGTTTGCCCTTCAAACTGTGCCTCGGTGAGCTTCACGCTGATGATGGCCGTCATCCCCTCGCGCACGTCGTCGCCGGAAAGTTTTTTATCGGTATCTTTCAATAAGCCGTATTTTTTGCCGTAGTCGTTGAATACCCGGGTCAGGGCGTTTTTGAATCCGGTTTCGTGGGTACCGCCGTCCACGGTGCGTACGTTGTTGGCAAAGCTGAGGATCAGCTCGTTATAGCCGTCGTCGTACATAATGGAAACTTCCGCGCTGCGGTCGCCCTTCACCGTGGAAAAATGAATGGGCTTTTCGTGAATGGCGGTAAGCCCCCGGCTCTCGTTCAGATAATGCGAAAAGCTGGAAAGCCCGCCCTCATAGCAGAAATGGTCTTCCGCAGGATTTTCGGGATCCCGTTTATCGGTAAGGGAAATGGCAAGCCCGGCGTTAAGGAACGCCTGCTCCCGGATCCGCCGCTGCAGGGTCTCGTATTCGTAAACCGTGGTTTCGGTAAAGATCTCGGGGTCCGCCTTGAAAATAACGGTGGTGCCTGTTTCATCCGAATCGCCCACGATCTCCAGATCGCTTACGATATTGCCCCGTTCAAAGCGCTGTCTGTAAACGTGGCCGTGCTGGCGCACCTCCACCTCCAGCCATTCCGAAAGCGCGTTCACAACGGAGGAACCAACGCCGTGCAGACCGCCCGATACCTTGTATCCGGAGCCGCCGAATTTACCGCCGGCGTGCAGAACGGTCAGCACCACCGTCACGGCGGGCAGCCCCTGCTGCTCTTTGATGTCCACGGGAATGCCGCGGCCGTTATCCCGCACGGAAATAATGTTATCGGGAAGGATCTCCACCTCGATATGCGTGCAGTAGCCTGCCAGCGCCTCGTCGATGGAATTGTCAACGATCTCATACACCAGATGATGCAAGCCCTTGGGCCCGGTGGAGCCGATATACATACCCGGGCGCTTTCTGACCGCTTCCAGCCCTTCCAGCACCTGGATCTGATTCGCGTCGTACTCTTCCGTTACGACGGTATTCATCTGCTGCTCGTCGTCTTCCTCTTTGTTCTCTTCCCGCATCGCTTCCGTATTCACTGCGTTTTCTTCCGTTATGTTTTCGGGATGTTCCATAAACTTTTGCCTCCTTCGGAATATTCCACGTGTGTTTCTTTAATAGTATTCTTCCGCCCGCTTGAGCAGCGTTGCCGCCGTCAGCTGCGAAATATAGACCGTCTGCTCCGTTTCCGCTTCTTTTTGCGTCACAATGAACGACCGCGGCAGATCCTCATAAGAAAGAGTCACCGCTTTGTTTTCCCTTTCGGCGCGGTTTAAGAAACTCCTGGTTTTTTCGGCCACGGTAGCGGTATCCAGATCAAAGATCCCGACGATCTCGTTTTTATAAATGACTTCCTGTCCTAAATTCAGGTACATTCCACTTGTCCGTTCTGTATAAAAAACCGTTTTCCCTCCGTCAGCCGCAGCACGGCGTTCGGATCGCAGCAGGTGATGAATACCTGCCGGTTTTTGATATGATTCAATATATAGTCCTGCCGACCGGCGTCGAGCTCGCTCATCACGTCGTCCAGCAGCGTGACCGGTTCCTCTCCGGTCTGCGCTTTGATCACCGAGGATTCCGCCAGCTTCATTGTCAGCGCGCAGGAGCGCTGCTGCCCCTGTGAACCGTACAACCGCGCGGACCGATCGTTGACACAGATCTCGATATCGTCTCTGTGCGGCCCTGCCGTGGTCGTTTTCAGCATGGCGTCGGTTTTTCTGTTTGCCTTGAAGATATCTTCATAATCTCCGCCGGGTTCCCCGCATTTCTGCACATACCGGAAACGCAGGGTTTCACGCCCGCCGGATAAACCGTTGTAGATTTCAGCCGCGTGCGGCGTCAGCATCGAAAGATAATCGAACCTCTGCGTTGTAATATCCGCGGCGAGCGCGCTCATCTGCAGATCGATCACGTCCAGCATATCCAACAGCGCGGTTTCCATCTGCAGATCCTTCAAAAGAGAATTTCTCTGTTTCAGCAGCCGGCTGTAATCCGCCAGTTTTTGCGCGTAAGCAGGCTTCAACTGGCAGATCGCGGCGTCGATGAACCGCCTGCGTTCCGCCGGGCCGCTCTGCACGATGGACAGAAACGCGGGAGAAAACACCACCGCCCTGAATTTTCCGATCAGCCCCGCGGCGGAAGGCAGCGCTATGCCGTTCAGATACGCGGTCCTGCGTTCGGCGATCCGGATCTCGATCGTATTCTCCCGTTTGGAATCCGAATATCCGGCGCGCACCTTCGCGCTTTCCCTGTCGAAACTCTTTAACTCCGTGTCTTTCGCGCCGCGGAAGCTTTTCATGCCGCTGCACATCCAGACGGATTCCAGTAAATTGGTCTTTCCCTGCGCGTTTTCGCCGTAGATCACGTTGATCTCGGCGGAAGGCTCAATGCTGAGAGGCGCCAAATTCCGGAATCCGGTGCATTCAAGACGTTTGATCCGCATATGCTTCGTGAATGATGAAACGCCGGTTTTTATATTCAAAATGATCGCCGGCATAGAGTTTTTTCCCGCGGACGGCGCAGGGCTCTCCGTTGACTCTGATCCTTCCTTCTTCGATCAGGAGCTTGGCGTGCCCGCCGGTCTGCGCGATCCCGCTGAATTTCAAGGCCGAGTCCAGCTTGATAAAGGGCGTGGTGATCGTCAGCGGCTGCTCTTCGATTTCAAGGAGCTTCACCTTGATTTTTTTGATTTTTCTGCCGGAAAGTTCTTTTTTTTCCATGCTTTGTCTCTTTTCGGAACGTCATTCTTTCTTCTGATACGCCTTGCTTACGGCGTATCTGTTTACTCGCTCTTGATACGCACCGGCAGCACCAGATACAGGAAGTTGTCTCCCTCCGGCGGCAGGATCACGGCGGGCGCCACGGGGCCGTTCAGGTTGATCATTACCTCGTCCGTATCGCAGGAACGCAGGGCGTCGAGAATAAAGCGGTTGTTGAAACCGATCTCCGTCCGTTTTCCTTCCGTGTAACCCTCGATTTTATCGTTGGCGCTGCCGAGCGCCGTTACCGCCGAGATCCGGATGGTATCCTCGTCAAAAATAAATTTGATGGGGCTTTTCGTTTTTTCCGTAATAATGATGGAGGTGCGTTCGATACAGTCGATCAGATTTTTGGTGTTGACCCGCACGGTCGCGTTTTTTGCCGTGGGGATGGCGGTGTTGTAATTCAGGAATTCCCCTTCCAGCAGGCGGGAAATGATCGTGTAATTGTCGATATCGAAGATGATATGGCGTTTGCCCACGTCAACGCTGATAAAGGCGTCGCTGTCGTCGATGAACTTGATGATCTCCGAAAGCGTTTTCGCCGGCGCGACGAAGGAGAACGCGTCGCCGTTATATTCTATAAAATCGGAACGGATCGCGAGCCGGTAGCCGTCCAGCGCCACAAGCTTGATCTGGCCGGGAGAGATTTCGAATTTGATTCCCTTGTGCACAGCCTTGGAATCGTCAATGGAAACGGCGAAAATGGTCTGTTTTATCATTTCTCTGAGCACCGTCTGGCGGATCTTGAACGGTTTTTCATCCGTGATCTGCGGCATTTCGGGATATTCGTCCGGATTCAGGCTGATCACGGTATATTCCAGATTGCCGCTCCTGATCGTGCATACGTTTTTTTCGTCGCAGTCGATGGTTACGGTCTCCTCCGGCAGATGGCGGAGAATATCGCAGAAGGTTTTTGCGTTGAGCACCACGGCGCCTTCCCGTTCCACCCGGACTTCCAGATGCGTGGTGATGCCGAGATCCAGATCGAATCCGCTCAGCGTGATCTCATTTTCGGCGGTGGTACGGATCAGAATCCCCTCTAAATACGGCATGACCGCTTTCGCGGGGATGCACCGCTGCACGTTCAGACAGACGTTTGTAAATTCCTTCGTGTTGCAGACGATCTTCATTTTTTTAAACTCCCTTCCGGTCGGTTTTTCAAAAGATATGATATTTTTTCCTCCGCACGTAACGGAATGAAAGGTTTAAAAGATAGTAGTAGTAGTAGTGCGTGTTCAAACTGTCAAAAAATCGGAAACTTTCCCGAAGATAAAGAGGAAGGACGGCGTTTTCGGCAGTTTAAAACATTTTCAGATTTTTACGTTTTAAACACAGCGGAAAAGCGGAATGTCAGTTTTGTGCAAAACGCGATGTTCAAAATCTAAAAAATGTCAAAAAACGGCGGTTAATTCGTTACGTTCTGGAATTCGTTGATCGCACTGACCGCCACGGCCTTGACCTGCGGGCCGGAATCCATTTTTTTCTTTGCCTGATTGATCCCGTAGAGCACTGTGGTGTGGGTCTGGTTGAAGTAGCTGCCGATTTCCTGCAGCGTTAAATTGGTGACTTCGTTGATAACATACATTGTCACCTGACGCGCCAGCACCACGTTAGCGTGCCGTTTGTTGCTTCTGATGTCGTTATCGGTCACGCCGAAGGCCTTCGCGATGAATTCGATGATTTTATCCACAACGACGCCGATCGGCTGATAATCCGTTGTAACGTCCTTGATGACTCTCTGCACTTCCTCCAGGGTAATGTTGTTGGAATACGCGGTCATCATGGCGGAGATTTTGTTCACGGTCCCTTCAATCTGGCGGACGTTGTTTTTGATTTTCTGGGCGATCAGCTCCACGATGTTTTCAGGCAGCCGGATATCGAGTTGTTCGCATTTCCGCAGGATGATCGCTTTTCTGGTGTCGATGTCCGGCGGCTGGATGTCGGCGAGGATCCCCATTTCGAAGCGGGTGCGCAGGCGCTCGTTCAGGACCTCCATTTCTCTGGGCGGAACGTCGGAGGTCAGTACGATCTGCTTTCCGGCCTGTTCCAGCGCGTTGAAGGTATGGAAAAATTCCTCCTGCACCGATTCGCCGCGCTGGATAAACTGGATATCGTCTACCAGAAGTGCGTCCACGTTGCGGTATTTTTCGTGGAATGCGAAGGTATTTTGGTTTTTCAGCCCGCGGACCAGCTCGTTTGTAAAATTTTCGCCGGTGGTATAGATGATCAGTTTATCCGGATATTTTTCTTTCAGGCGGTTATAGATCGCGCACATCAGATGCGTTTTGCCGAGCCCCGATCTGCCGTAGATCAACAGAGGATTATAAAGCGTGCCCGGATGATCCGCGACGCCTAAGGAAACGTTATATGCAAAGTTATTTGATTTTCCGACGATAAAATTACCAAAGGAATAATGCGCGGTTCCTTCTTTTATGTCCTCTTTCGCCTCTTCTTTCACCGCCGGTTCCTGCACGCCGCCGTTCTCTTTCGCGGCGTCGCTCACAAGGATGTCGATCTCCACCGGGAAACCCATGACTTCCTGGAAGGATTCCTTGATGACGGAGCTGAACTGATCCATGATGATGGATTTTTTGAATTCGGAACCGATCAGAAAAATAAACGTGTTGTTCTCGAATTTCGTAAGCTCCAGCGGCGCGATCCACATCTTATAGATCGGTTCCGAAACTTTTTTACTGCAAAGGGAAAGTACTTCTTTCCAGACGTCGCCCATCGTATTCATTTTATTTTTTCCGCGGCGTTCCCGCAGCGGGGGTACGCCGGTCCTTTCACAAAAAATAAAAGAGCATAATTTATCTCA
Source organism: Oscillospiraceae bacterium (assembly GCA_902782845.1). Lineage (GTDB taxonomy): Bacteria > Bacillota > Clostridia > Oscillospirales > Acutalibacteraceae > RUG806. The sequence goes on from CACZOP010000191.1 coordinate 8,893, forward strand.
TTCAGTATAGCATAAAACGTGCGCATTTTCAATATTTATTTTATATAAATTATAAACTTTATTTTTTTTATATTATACAGTTTAAACTATAAATATAGATATTTCATAAAAATCTGTCTTTTCAAAAAAAAGTCTTTACATCTCGGTAAAATATGTGTAAAATTTCTTTATAGACTTTTCGGAGGAAAACGGAATGAAAAGAGAACTGAAAGTTGCGGTCATGGGATACGGGACCGTCGGCAGGGGCGTGTGTGAGATCCTTTGTGAAAAAAGGGAGCTTCTTGCCGCGCGCAGCGACGTGGACGAAGTATCGCTGCAATATGTTTTGGATATCAAGGATCTCACAGGGGAGCCGGTAGAGGCGCTGTGGGTTCGTTCGGTGGATACCATCGTTTCCGATCCGTCCGTCAACGTGGTGGTGGAGACCATGGGCGGGACTGAGCCCGCGTTCACGTTCTGCATGAAATGTCTGAACGCCGGAAAAAACGTCATCACGTCGAATAAGCAACTGGTGGCGGAAAAAGGAGAAGCACTGTTTCAGGCGGCGCGCGCCAACAACGTCAGCTTCCGGTTCGGCGCGGCTGTCTGCGGCGGGATCCCGGTGCTGCGTACCACGGTCTACGGTCTGGCCGCCAACAGGATGCGGAGCTTCTGCGGGATTCTGAACGGCACGACGAATTTTATCCTCAGCAAAATGATAAATGAAAATATGTCCTTTGCGACGGCGCTGAAGCTGGCGCAGGAAAACGGCTATGCCGAAGCGGATCCGGCGGCGGACGTGGACGGTCACGACGCCTGCAGAAAAACGGCGATCCTTTGCGCCATCATGTTCGGCGGGCACGTGTATCCGGATGAGATCTCCACCGAAGGGATCTCGAAGATCACGCTGGAGGATGTGGCCTACGTCAACGATTTCGGCGGAAAGATCAAGCTGCTGGGCAGAGGAAAACAGCTGGAGGACGGCAGCGTCTGCGCCATGGTAAGCCCCGCGGTGATCAGAAACGACAGTATGCTGGCAAACGTGGAGGGCGTTTATAACGCCGTTCTGCTTCATGGAGATAAGATCGGCACCGTAATGCTATACGGCCAGGGCGCCGGAAAAGACGCCACGGCCTCCGCCGTTGTGGCGGATATCCTCGATTGCGGCAGAAAACCCGGCTTCGATACCGCCTACAGCTGGGAGGCCGCCGACAAAAAACGGATGGCAGATCCCGACGAGCAGACGCTCCGCCTTTATGTGCGCGGTTTTGCGAATCAGGAAAACACGCTGTCGGAACTGAGAGAAAGCTTCGGCTCCCTAACCGTTCTGCACAGAGAAAACGCCCCCGGAAACGAGATCGCCTTTATCACGGACGAAGACAAAGAAAAGGCGCTTACCGAACAGCTGCGGCAGGTGAAGAGCTTCGCCGCCGCAAGCGTGATCCGTTTGGTTTCCGAAACGTAACGCCGATGGAGCTGATCGTTAAAAAATTCGGCGGCAGCTGTCTTGCGGATCAGGCGGCGATGAAAAACGCGGCGCGGATCGTTTCCGAAACCTGCAAAAGCGGCGCGAAGGTGATCGCCGTCGTTTCCGCGCAGGGGAACACGACCGATCTGCTGATCCGGCGCGCTGCGGCTCTGAGCGATACGCCGTCCGACAGGGAGCTCGACGTGATCATGAGCGCCGGGGAACAGCTTTCCGCCGCGCTGCTCAGCATTGCCGTAAACGAAGCGGGTGCTTCCGCGATATCTCTGCTCGGCTGGCAGGCGGGGATCGCCACCAACGGAAAATTCGGCAGCGCGAGGATCCAGAATATCGACCTGAAGCGGATCAAAACGGAGCTGCAGACCCACGACGCGGTCGTTGTTGCGGGCTTTCAGGGCGTAGACCGTTTCGGGAATATGACGACGCTCGGCAGAGGCGGCAGCGATACCACCGCCGTGGCGGTCGCCGCGGCGTTCGGTGCGAGCAGATGCGAGATCTATTCGAGAATCGACGGCATCTACACGGCGGATCCGGCCGTGGTGCCGGAGGCGGTCAAGCTGAAGGAAATCGATTACGGCGCCATGCAGGAGCTGGCGTTTCTCGGTGTGAAGGTGCTCAATCCCAGAGCCGTGGAGCTGGCGCAGAAATACGGCGTGGTGCTGGAAGTGCGTTCCGCCTTTTCAGACAGTGCGGGAACAATCATCAGGGAGAATGCGAAGATGGAAAAAATGCTGATCAGCGGCGTAACGAAAAAAAGCGAAACCGCGCTTATCAGAATCAGCGGTCTGGAAGACAGCGCCGCGGCGTTTCATATGTTCGGTCTGCTTGCAAGCGCTTATATCAACGTGGATATCATTCTGCAGTCCGCCGTTACGCAGGGAAACGGAGAAATCGCGTTTACCGTGGAGAAAGAAAACGCGGACGACGCGGTCCGCCTGATACGGGAAAGCGGGATCTGCCCGGAAAACGCCCTGTTCTGCGATAAAAACGTCTCAAAGGTCTCGGTCGTCGGCGTGGGGATGGAAAGCCACCACGGCGTCGCAAAAGCCATTTTTGAGGCGCTTTCAAAAGAAAAAATCAACGTGCGGCTGATTTCATCCTCGGAACTGCGGTTTTCGGTCGTAGTACAGAAGGAAGACGCCGACCGCACGGTCCGCGCGATCCATCGGGTTTTCATCAACGTCTGACCGTCCGTTTTTGTTTAATTGTGTATTAATTATGTTATAAATATATTTTTTTAGTAAATTTTTTGATTATTTTTTTATTTTTTATAATTTCCACTTGATTTTATTTAATATAAATTATATTATTAAGTTATCTTTTTAAGAATTAATATTTGACCAGAGAGGAGTCAATCGCTGTGCCGGATTTTTCTTATGAGATCGTAAAACATATCGGGGTCGTATCCGAGGGCTCCGGCGGCTGGGCAAGAGAATTGAATCTGATCAGCTGGAACGGAAAAGAGCCGAAATACGATATCAGAGACTGGGGTCCCGACCACGAAAAAATGGGGAAGGGGATCACGCTGTCCGCAAAGGACGTGAATTCTCTGATCGCGCTTTTCGATTCGATCAAAGACGAACTGTAAACCTTGTACGATCGGTTTTCGTCGCTGCAACGGGAATTCCAATATACCGACTGCGTCGCGTCCACCAACGCGGCGCTTCGTGACGTCATTCTGAAAACGGGGCGTCCGTGGTTCGGTGTGCTCTGCGCCGACCGGCAGACCGGCGGCATAGGGCGGCAGGGAAGAAGCTTCTTTTCACCCGCGGGAGGAATTTATTTTTCCGCGGTTTATCCTTTTACGGGAAAAGAGGCGCACCTGCCTTTTTTTTCTTTATTGGCGGGATTGCAGGTCTGTAAAACGCTGGAACGCTTTTCCTCTGTGCCGCTGCAGATCAAATGGCCGAACGATCTGTGGCTGAACGGGAAAAAGGTTTGCGGGATCCTGGCACAGACGGTTTTTGTTGAGAACGCGCCGGTGGCGATCCTCGGCGTCGGGATCAATGCTGCGCTCCCGGCGGAGGAGATCCCGGCGGAATTAAAAAACATCATGACCTCCTTTTTCGCGGAAGGCGTTTGCCTGCCCGAAAAAAAAGAGATCGTAAAAAATATTGTCGCCGCGCTGGACGCCGAAGTTTATCAACGGCAGGCCCTGTGCGGCGATCTTTCGGGTTATATTGATGAAATCGGGCGCAGAAACGCGCTTCTGAACAAACGGGTCACGCGGGTCCTGCCGCGCGGGACCGTCGGCGGCGTCGCGCTCGGTCTGTCAGAAGACGGGGGTCTGCTGATCAGAACGGACGCGGGCGAAACCGAAGAGATCACCTGCGGCGAGGTTTTGCCCGAGAGCGCGGTTACGACAGGCGGCGAACAAAATCCGCCATCGTTTCGCTGATTTTGATCTGCTGCGGGCAAACGGCCTCGCAGCTCCGGCAGCCGATGCAGGCCGAAGGCTTTTTATCGTCGGCGTAAGAACTCAGCGCCATGGGCGCGATAAACCCGCCGCCGGAGAACGCGTGCTCGTTATACAGCCGCAGAAGCTCCGGGATATCCAGCTCCATCGGGCAGTAGGCGGTGCAGTAGCGGCACGCGGTGCAGGGAACCGTGCCCCTGCCCATCATTTCGTCCGCAATGTTCAAAAGCGTCTGCATTTCGGTTTCGTTCAGCGGCGCTTCATTTTTATAGGTGGCGAGATTTTCCTTCAGCTGCTCCATGCTGCTCATGCCCGAGAGCGTGACCACCGGCTGCGGCAGCGTTTGCAAAAAGCGGAACGCCCATGCCGATATGCTTTCATCCGGGCGCAGCGCCTTCAGCCGCGCTTCGTATTCCGGGTGCAGCTTCGAGAGCTTCCCGCCGCGAACGGGCTCCATGACCCAAACGGGAATATTCCACTGCTTTAAGAGCTCCATTTTTCCTTTGGCGTCCTGGAATTTATAGTCCACGTAGTTCAGCTGGATCTGGCAGAATTCCATGTCTTTGCCGTAGACCTCCAGAAAGCGCTTCATAACGTCGATGCTGCCGTGGGCGGAAAAGCCCAGATGCCTGATCCTGCCGTTTTTCTTCTGTGCCAGCAAACAGTCGCGGGTCCCGTAGGCGGGATCCAGATACGCGTCGGTGTTCATTTCGCATACGTTATGGATCAGATAAAAGTCGAAATAGCCGGTTTGCAGCTTCTGCAGCTGCCGCTCAAAGATCTCCTCCGTTTTCCCCATGTTCGAAAGGTCGTAGCCGGGGAATTTTGTAGCGAGATAAAAGCTGTTCCGGGGATATTCCGCCAGCGCCTCGCCCATTATGAGCTCCGAGTTGCCGCTGTGATAGCCCCAGGCGGTGTCAAAATAGTTGATCCCGCCCTCAAACGCGGCCTTTACCATTTCCTTAACCGCCGTGGGGTCGGGCTTTGCATCGTCTCCGCCGACGGTCGGCAGCCGCATACAGCCCATTCCCAGCGCGGAAAGCCGCAGATCCTGAAACTGTTTATAGATCATTTGTTGTTTCCTCCGATTTTTGTATAGATTCTTTCCTTAATATATTTTATATGAAAACGGAAGAATTTTCAAGTTATTTCAAAGAAGAAAAAGATAATGAATATGGATACCGCCGGGATCCATTTGTAAAAACAAACGACGAAACGGGAGGCATAACGATGGAGAATGAACAGTATGAACGGCTTGCGGTTCTGCTGAAAAACAGCAGGAAAGCGGTTTTTTTCGGCGGCGCGGGCGTATCCACCGAGAGCGGCGTGAAGGATTACCGCAGCGAGGACGGTTTGTATCACACGGTAAAGGAATACGGCGTTTCGCCGGAAACCATTCTCAGCCACAGCTTTTTTATGAAGCACACGGACGTTTTTTATGATTTTTATTACAAGTATTTCTTAAAAGACAGCCCCGCGCCCAACGCCGCGCACAGGGCGCTGGCAGAGTTGGAGCGCCGCGGCAGTCTGGCGGCGGTCATCACGCAGAATATCGACGGGCTGCACCAGAAGGCGGGCAGCAAAAACGTGATCGAGCTTCACGGAACGGTGCTGGAGAACAGCTGTATGGATTGCGGCCGTTCGTTTCCCACGGAAAAAATCGCCGCGCTGGAAGGAAAGATCCCGCGCTGCCCTATCTGCGGCGGGCTTATCAAGCCCCACGTTGTCCTTTATGAAGAGCAGCTGCCGGAGGAGGCGATCAACGATGCGGTGGAAAGCATTATAAACGCGGATCTGCTGATCATCGGCGGCACCTCGCTTACCGTGTATCCCGCCGCGGGTTTCGTGCGTTATTACCGCGGAAAAGAGCTGGTCCTTATAAACCGTGATGAAACGGCGGTGGACGGGGAAGCGACGCTTTTGCTGCGGGAACCCATCGGCGCGGTTTTTTCAAGCGTTATGCGGAGGATCTGAATCATACGCAACAGAACGATCGTGAAAAACGGTATAACGCCGGTATTCTTCGGTTTTTTAAACAAAATTAATTGATTAACTGTGTTAATTATTTCTGCCAGTTCATAATCTGTTAACATAAATATATGTTTTTTTCCGCAGTTTTTTGATATGATTACAATAAGGGTTATGGAAACAGAGTGGGAATACTAAAAGAGAAGGGTGATCGCACACAATGACCGAAAACGAAAACAATTTACTGAGATTCGGGATCCAGCGGAAAATCGTTGCGGCTATGACCACCGAAAGTTGGCGGCACGTGCCGCACGTCAGCTTCGTTTACGAGCCGGACGTGACAGATTTTGTCGAAGCTTATAAAAAGTTTGACGAAGAAACGGAGTATAAGCTGACCTTCAATACCGCGATGATCAAAGCCATTGCCGAAGGAATCAAAGCGAATCCCTCGATGAACGCCCACATCCATTACGAAAAAAAGCTGGTGCGCGGAAAGCTGAAATATTTTGACAATATCGATATTTCCGTTCCGTGGACGCTGCCCGACGGCAACATGATGACCATTACCATGAAGGATGTGGGGAACAAGAGCCTGCAGGAGATGGCGGCATATACCGACGACATCAACTACCGGTTAAGAAAAACGAACCTGACCGAGGCGTTGTATTCCGTTTCCATTCACGATACCATGGAGCGTCTGGCGGGCGGCCATATCCTCAGCGCGCTGCAGCGGCTCTACGGCTCAAAAACCAATCCAAGGCACAAGGTGATCCCGCTGCGCGGCAAGGCAAGGAAGGACTACTACAGCATTCCCGATACCGAAAAAATCACCTACGACGATCTGCGGCAGGGGACCGTCACCGTTTCGAATATCGGCGCGGCTTCCCGCGGGATCAACGGCTATCTCGATATGCTGATGATCATTCCGCCCCAGATCTGCGCCATCGGGTTGAGCGCTCTGCAGAAGAAACCGATCGTAATGAAAGACGAGAACGGCGAAGAAAAGGTGGAGGTGCGGACCATCATGCCCATCTGCATCTGCTTCGACCATCGCGCGCTGGACTTCGGCGAGATCCAGCCGTTTATCTCCCGCATGGAAGAAATTTTCAAAAAACCGGAGATCCTCCTGAAAAAGTGACGGTCCCGCAAATATGATTAGGAATAAAATTTCCCGTACGCCTCCTTACCGCAGCGTACGGGATCGTTTTTTTATCTATCGGGAATCATCATCCTTCGTCGGCGTCCTGCTGGAGCACCCGGTTGTCCGTCAGGATCTCCGGGAAATTCACCATGCTGTCCTGTTCGGTGATGGGGCGGATCACCCGGCAGGGATTGCCCGCGGCAAAGCTGCCCGCGGGGATATCGCGGGTCACAACGCTCCCGGCGCCGATCACGCAGTTGTCGCCGATGGTCACGCCCGGCAAGATCACCGTGTTGGCGCAGATCCAGCAGCGTTTGCCCACGTGCACGGGCTTTGCCCAGCACAGGCGGCGGGGTTTGCCCTCCGCTGTTAAGATCGCCTTGCGTTCGTCCGGCAGCATAGGGTGCACGGGCGTTACGATGGTCACATTGGGGCCGAAGTTGCAGCCGTCGTCAATGGTTACCGTGGCGTCGTCCTGCACCGTGAGATTGAAGTTGATAAACACGTCGTCGCCGATAAAGGTATGGCAGCCGTAGTGGAAGGTGATGGGTCCCTGCACAAAGTGGTCCTTGCCGATATGCCCCAGCAGATCCTGCAAAATGGCCTCCCGCGCTTCGGTTTCGTCCTCGTGCAGACGGTTGTAATCGATATTCAGGTTGTGCGCCTTCAGCTTTTTGGCCTTGAGCTCCGGGTCGCCGGGAAAAAAGAGGATCCCCGCGTCGATTTTTTCCTGTTCGGTCATGATGCCCGCCCTCTTTCTTTTCTGTTTGATTTGTTCGGAATAAGTTTATATTTATTGTATCACCGTCATCGGGAAAAAACAAGGATCAATACGGGACCTGTAAAAACAGACGCCGCCGGAGAGAAAAAGGGAGGGGGCGGCAATTACAAATCCGTGTTTTTTTCGTCAGAACGTCAGATCCAGAATCGGGAGGGTCGCGCCGCAGGACACCGTTTTGTGGGTGATGCGGTTCACACCCCTGCTGCCAACGCGCAGCACGGTGCAGCCGTTGAAGCCGAACTGGAAACCGGAGGCATAGCCCAGCTTCATCATATAGGTGAGCTGCACGCCCTGATAGTTGACGGAAAAATCGTTCATGTGGTCGTGGCCGCAAAGCAGGTGCTTCACCGTGCCCTTGGATCTGATCACGTCAAAGAAGCCGCGGTTGACGGGATCGCCGCTGCCGTCCCGTTCGCAGCAGATTTTCTCGTGCAGCGCGCCGGCGGCGTGAAAGCCGTCGTTCCACGTGTGTTTCTCCGCGTTCCACGCTTCATCGTAGGCATACTGATATTCCGGCAACGGAATGTGCATCATCAATGAGATTTCCGCCGTACCGCCCGAAAGGGCGTTCACGCCGTCCGCCACCCACGAAAACCACTGCTGCTGCAGGTCGTCCGGCTGGGAATGATGGCTGTCCATGATCACCAGCGCCTCGACCGGCGCAAGGCTGCCGCCGGCCGCTTCTTCGCAAACGGAGATCACATAGTTGCCCACGCCCATACGGGGGTCGCCCTTCTGCATCACGCAATGGGGGGAGCGCAGCATAACGTCCGCAAGGTAATTGAGGTCGCAGTTGGCCTCGTCGTCGTGGTTGCCGAACATGGGCGCCCACGGCACGCCGAAGCTCTCCATCAGATCGGTAAAGCGTTTCACGGAATAAAGGGTGGAATCGCCGCATACGATGTCGCCCGAAACGGTGATGAGATCGGGGTTGGTCTCCGCTGCCAGCCGCTTCATGGCAGCTTCGCCCTCAAAGGCGAACCATGCGCGGTAGTCGTAGTCGGAAAAATGCACGTCGGAGAAATTCAGGATCACAAAATCCTTATCTTTCTCCTTCTTCAGAATGACGGTGTCCTCCAATCTGAATTCGTCCGTTTCGTTCCAGACGTCGTTTGCGGGAGCGCCGGTGTTTACGCTCTCAATGATCTCCGCCTTGTTTTTCAAAGCGTCGATCGCTTCGGACAGGCCTGTTTGCCTTTGATAATCCTTACTGCCCGCCAGCCCCAGCAGCTGGGAGAAAAAGGTGAGGAACGCAAGGAAAAACGCGCTGA
>CACZOP010000192.1 GCA_902782845.1 Oscillospiraceae bacterium
AAAAACGCCAGGATACAAAGCGCCGTTTTGTGTTGCTGCTGCAGACGCAGCGGTTTATTTTAAGCTAAACCGATATCGTTCATAATTTGTCCTATTCAGAAAAGAGTGTATATGAACCCGAGGATGGTGCTGGAGGAGATAAAGTAGAAGAACAGTCCCAGCAGCAAAAGCAGGATCAGCACGGGGAACAAAAAGTATTGCCCGTTTTTTGCCGTCGCTTCCAGCAGGGTCGTAAGGAAGCGGAACGTTCCGGAGGCGCTGTTCCGGAAGATGTTTTTCGTATCCGGGATAAAATAGGAATCGGCGGACGGCGCTTCTTTATCCCACGCCGTGAACTGATACTTTTTCTTGTGTTTCCCCACGAAGGGGAGGCTGACAAGACAGAGCAGAAGGTAAACGGGGAGCAGCAGCGCCCGCAGAATGTATTTCCCCACGGTGTCGGTAACAGGGCGGAGCTTCCATAAAAAACGGAAAAGCGCCGTGGGAAAGCAGACGTAAACGAGGATGATCCCCGAGAAAAAGGCGGCGAAGCAGTAGGAGAGTATTTCCCGTGCGCCAACGGCCGCAAGCCCCCGCACAAAGAACACCATGGCGAGTACCGCTGAGAGCAGACACAGGAACAGCCCGGTTTTACCGACCTCTTTTTTCAGCTTCTGATAATCGTAATACGCAGAGAAGGAATCGAATGCAATTGTTTGCCGGTTTCTTTTTTTATTATCCTTTTCTTTTTTTCTCATCGGTTCACCACCCGCCCTTCGGCGCCTTTGCCGTTTGTTTTGTTTTTTCAAAAAATCGGTTCCCCACGATCAGATAATCGATCTCGGAGCGCATAAAGCAGCGATAAGCGTCCGCCGCGGTGTTGACGATCGGCTCGTTGTTGGTGTTGAAAGAGGTGTTGATCAGGATCCCGTAGCCTGTCAGCCTTTTGAACGCCTGCAGGATGCCGGATATGAAGACGTTGGCGTTCTCGTTGATCGTCTGGATCCTTGCGGAGTAGTCGACGTGCGTTACCGACGGGATGTCGGAACGGGGCAGGGAAGCCGTGTCTTCCACCCGTTCGGCAGTCTGCACGGGGAGGCGGCGCTCCGGTTTTACGGGGAACGTAAAGAGCATATACGGCGAATCACCCTCGACCTCAAAGTAGTTCCCTGCGTCCTCTTTCAATACGATGGGCGCAAAGGGACGGAAACCCTCGCGGAATTTGATTTTCATGTTCAGCTTTTGCAGCATCGCAGGATCTCTGGCGTCCGCTAAAATGGAGCGGTTTCCCAGCGCCCGGGGGCCGAACTCGGCTTTCCCGTAGGCAACGCCAACGATCTTTCCTGCCGAAAGAAGCTTTGCCGCCGTTTCCTGCAGATCTTTTTCCTTCATGGTTTTCCAAACGGCGCCGAGCTGCTGCAGCGTCGCGTCGTCGGTTTTGCTTTCATTTTTGATCTCATAGCCGAGATAAGCGCCCTGCATCCTGTCGGTTTCGGTCGCCTGTTTTCGCGCTTCTGTGATATTATAATAGGTTGAAAGCGCCGCGCCGATCGCGCCGCCCGCGTCGCCTGCCGCCGGTTGGATCCAGATGTCGTCGAAGATCCGGCACTGCCGCAGCAGGCCGTTGGCTGTGACGTTCAGCGCCACGCCGCCCGCCATCACAAGGTTTTTCTTCCCGGTCTCTTTACGCGCGGTTTCGGCGTTCTTCAGCAGGATCTCGTTGGTCACCGCCTGAATGCTGGCGGCAACGTCCGCGTGGAAAGCTTCGATCGGCTCGCCTTTCTGCCGCATTTTTCTGCCGAACAGCGCTTCAAATTCCGGTCGGAAGGTTTTCAGTCCATAGGTATAGGCAAAGTATTTTTGATTCAGCACAAAGCTGCCGTCGGACGCGATGTTCACCAGTTCTTTTCTGATCCGGTCTTCGTAAACGGGTTTGCCGTAGGGGGCGAGCCCCATCATTTTGTATTCGCCGTTGTTGATCTGAAAACCGGTGTAGAGCGTGAACGCGGAATAGAGCAGCCCCAGAGAATTCGGATAATCCAGCGTTTTCTGTATCCCGATTTTGCCGCCCTCTCCCACGCCCCGGGTCAAGGCGGACCATTCTCCCACGCCGTCAACGGTTAAAATGGCGGCGTCGTCAAAGGGAGAAGGGTAATAAGCGGAGGCCGCGTGCGCCAGATGGTGCGGTATGTAATAGAAATCTCCGTGCCAGCCGAGTTCTTTCCGGATTTTGTTTTCGATCCACAGCTTGTTGGTGATCCAATCGGGCATGGCGGTGACGAACTGCGGCAGGCTTTTCGGTGCGTTTAAGACGATACCTGTCAGGATCCGTTCGAATTTGGAGCTGACGTTTTCGTAAAACGCCACGGCGGAGAGCGCTTCCGGTAGGATCCCGGCGCTGTCGAGGCAGAATTTGATCGCGTTGATCGGGAAAGACGCGTCTCCCTTGATCCGGGTAAAACGCTCTTCCTCGGCGGCGGCAACGATCTCGCCCCCGCAGGTCAGCGCGGCGGCGGCATTGTGATACATGGCCGAAATGCCCAGCACATAGGGTTCCATCTTCAGTTCACCGCCTTTCCCGCAATTGTAACGGTCAATTTGCCCGGTTTGTCGGAATGGATGCAGAGCGAAGTCAGCCGGTCGTCCCGGTCCGAACGCCAGACGGAAGCGTCCCCGCCGGACGCCTCCCAACGGGAAACGGAATGGTCGTCGTAGCGGAGCTTTTCATTCACCGTCGTATAGTAAAGCTCGATCTTTTGTCCGTTGTCTCCCGTGATCGTAACCTCCGACAAACGAACGGGAGTTTCAAACGAAAGCTTGATATAATCGGTGTCAACAGGCCATTCCAGACAGTAGGGTTCGATCGGGATCGCATACAGGGAATGCGGCGCCGTGATATCGGGATAAGAAAAGGTGTATTCCGATCTGTCTGCGCTCTCGGATACGGTTTTCAGGTCGATATCGCCGGGCATCCGTTCGTTAACGATGATTTTTTTGCTGTTCAGATCCGTTCCGGCGGATTGTCCCAGCACGTCGGCGTAGTCGCGCTTCAGCAGGTCGCGGATATATTCCGCGTAGAACCGGTGGGCGGCGCTGCCCGGATGGACGTTCTTCGGGTTCACAAGGATGTTTTTTTTGTGTTTTCCGCCGCCGTATTCTTTTTTGAACGTGGGGTAGCTGTTGTAATAACCGATCCCGGTGCCCTCAAAAAGCCCTTCCAGCGGTTTATACAGCTCCTCCAGCAGCAGACTGTTGGTGGAATTCGGCAGCGTGACCACCACGGCGGGGAGGCTGTTCTCTTTCGAAAACGCCGCAAGGGGTTCAATAAAATTCTCGGCGTAGTAGGGGGCGAGATCGTCGTCCAGAACCGAGATATAAGAATCCTTATACCGGTCGCCGTATTTTTTCGAATACAGCGTTTTTGCGTCCACGTAGGCGTAGATCTTCTGTGCGAACTGCGGGAACAGCTTTTCCATCCACGTAAGCTGCGGGATCACCAATCTTTCGGGCATTTTGCCGAAGCCGTTGCCGGGGCGCATGGCGTCGTTGAACACGTATCCGAAAATCACCAGCTCCGGACGCAGCTCGTCCAATACGCCGCTTTGCAGCCACCGGAGCTCTTCATAGCCGGTCGCTCCCTCCTGCGCAACGGCGTATACCCGCACGTTGTAGCCTTCTTCCCGCAGCATTTGCTCCAGCTGCCGCCAGAACAGCTCGTTGCGGTTCAGCGACCCCTCGCCCCAGACAAAGGAATCCCCGAACACCACGATATTCACCGTGTTTTCATCGTAATCGGCTGTGGTTTTCATGTCGTCGATCAGCGGGTATTTCACCACGGAGGGCGTTTCATCCTTCATGAATCTGTCAAAATCGGCGGGATTCTCAAAAAACTGTTTTGCGTAAACGATGTTTTCTTCGGTGGATAAAAGCTTCGAGATCGGCGTTTTTTCATAGCCCATAACCACCGCACGGTCGTTGTCCGCTTCCGGGGTGAAAGCCAGCTGAAGCCTCAGAAGAAAGTTGATCGTTAGCATCACGGCAAAAAGAGACGCAATCACGATCAGCAGATTTCTCAGGGCGATCAGGGTATAGCGTGGGCCTGTTCCGTTTTTTTTCATGGATTCGCCTCCTGTTCCTCCGGGGCTGACGGAAAGAAAATCGCTTTACATTTCTCCGTATTGTAAAGTGGGATCGCTTGTCGGTAAATGAGGAAGCCCGCAAAGAGCGCGGCGGTAAAAAGCAGCGTTCTTGCAAATTCGCCCGTAAATACCAGGCAGCACTGGATGATCGTTGCAGCCGTGTTCAGTAGGCATACGACGTAAACGGCGGGCAAACGGTTTCGGCCGGTATTTTTTTGTTTCCCGGTTTTTTTCGGCGGCTGTCTGCGGTTCCCCTGCTTTTTTTTCGCGCCGACGGGCGTTTGATCGCCCGGTTTTGCGTGCAGGCTGCGGATCAATAACCACACCCACAGCGCCGCCAGCAGCAGGAGCCCCGCCATGCAGAGGTATTTCTCCCCGGCGGGCTGGGTGCCGGATTCGCTTGGTGTGTTCTGCGAAAGAAACTCCCCGGCT
>CACZOP010000193.1 GCA_902782845.1 Oscillospiraceae bacterium
CGACCCCGTTTATCTCGGTTACTCTTACCTCGACACAATCGAAGACGGTTGGGCGACAAGGCTCCATGCGGTCAGGCTGACCTTGGCGGATGCGCCGAAAACGGACGACGCCGCCGAAGAAAACGTAGCGATATCGTTTGAACGGCATTCTGTCCGTGTGATTCCGGACGTGATGACGGTGAAGGCAGAGAAGCAGGTCTACACCGTTTCAAAGCCCACGCAGATCTGGATCACGGCGTTTGACAATGACGGCGACGTCTTCCCCGTTCTGCTCGGAACAAGGTTTTACGGTTATGACAAATCGGTCATACGCATCGTCGGCGGGCTTATGGTCCCTGTCGGAGAGGGAACGACAAGGGTCTTCCTCGATTGGAACGGGATGCGGGGCGACTTTCTGGTGAACGTGGTATCAGACGACGGCTGAGCAAACAGAAAAATCAGTGCATTGAGGAGGGAACGACGGTATGCGTACCGAAACGGAAAAACGCTACGTGGGCTACGGCGAAGCGCTGGCCTACGGCTTTGCCGCGGGCGGCAAGAGCTTTGTAACCACGCCCACGCAAAGCGGCTATCTGTCGCTGTTTTTCACAAAGGTGTTCGGGCTGCCGGCCGGCGCGGTTTCATTCATGATGCTGCTCTCAGGACTGTGGGACGCGGTCAACGACCCGATGATCGGCTCCGTAATCGATAAAACGAGAACCGGCTACGGCAAGCTGCGGCCGTGGCTGATCGTCACGCCCCTGCCTTTCGCCGTATTAACGGTGCTGCTGTTCGGCGGTCCGACGTTTATGAACGGCGTAGCTTTCCCCGGCGTAAAAATCGCATATATGTACGTTTCCTATATTCTGTGGGAGCTGTGCTTCACTTTCGCCGACGTGCCGTTCAACGGGATGACAACCGCGGTCTCGCCCCTGCCGCACGACAGAACGCGGGTTATTTCGTTTTCCACCTTCTTCGGCGGGATCATGGCGGGAGCGTCGCAGACCCTGCTGCTCTCGCTGATGGACGCCTCCGAAAAAGGCCTGTGGAACGTCAGCCTCAGAACCGTCTTTTTGCTGATCGGCGTTATTTCGGCGGTCTTCGGCGGGGGGCTGTTTTCTCTCGCGGGGATCTTCACCAAAGAGCGGGTCGTGCAGTCTGCCCGGCAGCCCGGCATTGCCGAGGGCTTTCGCGTGCTGCTGCACAATAAGCCGCTGATGCTGATCGTGTTGAGCAATATGCTGATGTCCGCCGGCGGCCTTTATAACGTGTTCACCACCTATTATTTTGCGGAGGTGCTGCAGCTCAACTCCTTAAAGCTGCTGATCGACATTCCCGGCGGCGCGGTGGGCATCGGCACCTATCCGTTTATCCCCGCCATCAAGCGGAAGTTCGATAATAAACAGCTGATGATCATTCATTTTATTTCCAAGGCTGCCGTCGGCGTCGTCTGCTTTTTCGCCGGCTGCAGGCACTATACGAGCAAAGCGGTCGCCGTGCCCATTCTGATGCTGCTGAATATCGTCATCAGTATCGTGAATACGGTAAAGAATATCATCTCCACCGAAATGATCGGGGATACCATCGACTATATGGAGCTCGAAACAGAGGAGCGGAACGAGGGCGTGTCCTTTGCCGTGTCGTCCTTTTTCGGCAAGCTGACAAGCTCCGTGAGCACCTCCATCGCCACTGCCGTGCTGCCGCGGATCGGCCTGACCTACCGCACGGTGAACGGCGAGCAGGTCTCCGTGAAGGGGGAGAAAACCGATTTTTATATCTGGATGTTCTACGTGCTGGTCCCGCAGCTTTTGAACGCTCTGGGCGTGATCCCGTTCTTCTGGTACAATCTGACCGGAAAACGCCTTGCGGATATCCGGCGGCAGCTGGCCGAGCGCAGGGAGACGATGATCGCCCGGCGGGAAGAAACGGAGGGCGCGAAATGAGAAAATGCCCGAAATGCGGAAAACGGATCTCGCCGCTGTATTTTAAGATCAACTGCAGGTCATGCGGCGCGGATATCCTGTATTATCATTTTGACGAAAGGCTGGAGCAGGACGCGCAAAAAGCCGCCGCACAGGAGGAAAAGATCAGACGTCTGCTCGGGAAGCTGCCCGTGATCGGGAAGAAAAACGGCGCGTGATACGATGAGATTGGGGATTTACACCGACCCGCATTACTCTTCGCAGGCAGTCACCTGCGGGGTACGATATAACAGCAGGTCGCTTGAAAAAATAAAGGCCGCGTACCGTTATTTTGAACGCATGCACTGCGATCTGGCGGTTTGTCTCGGCGATCTGATCGATAAAGAAAGCGACCGCGCTTTACAGACCGAAAACCTCAGGAAGGTCGCCGGCGTGATCAGGGCTTCGACCGTGCCGACCGTTTGTCTGATGGGGAACCACGACGCGTTCGCGTTCACGGCGGACGGATTCTACAGGATCCTCGGCGCCGATCTGCGGCCTTCGGACCGTGTTGCCGACGGCCGGCGTCTGGTGTTTCTGGACGCGTGTTACTTTCGGAACGGCGTGCGCTATCAGCCCGGCGACACGGATTGGACCGATACGTACTGCCCGTTTGAAGCGGAACTCCGAAAAACCGTCGCGTCTTCCGACGAGAATATTTACGTGTTTGTACATCAGAATCTGGATCCGGCGGCAGAAAAACGGCACAGGATCGCCAATGCCGACGGCATCAACCGGATCCTTTCCGGCTGCGGTAAAGTGAAAGCCGTGTATCAGGGGCACTATCACCCCGGCTGCAGGAGCGTGTGGAACGGGATCCGGTATGTCACGTTTCCCGCCGTGTGCGAATCAGACGACGCTTTTTTTGTAGAGGAAATATGATCTCCGCCCTCTGTTTATGCCCTGAAACCGGAAAAACCGCTTGGAAAAACCGCTCGGAAAAATGGAAAATTCCGTTGACAGAAAACGGAGCTATATGATATAATCTGTCGGAAACAATAAAATCTCAACAAAAAA
>CACZOP010000194.1 GCA_902782845.1 Oscillospiraceae bacterium
AATTATTCTTTGATCAGCGCCATTGCTTCGGCGCGGGTACGGGCGTCGCTGCGGATGCTGCCGCGCAGAGCGGAGGTTTTTGTTTTCGCTCCGGCGGCCCGCGCGCCGCGCATGGTCATGCACAGATGCTCGGCTTCCACCACCACGGCCACCCCCTTGGGATGCAGACTCTCCATTAAGAAGTCCGCGATCTGTGAGGTCAGCCGTTCCTGCAGCTGCGGACGGCGGGCAAAATGGTCCACGATCCGCGCAAGCTTCGACAGCCCGATCACCTTCCCCTCGGCGGGGATATAGACGATATGCGCCTTCCCCACAAAGGGAAGCAGGTGATGCTCGCACATGGAATACATGGGAATGTCGCGCACCACGACCATCTCGTCGTTTTCGGTTTCGGAAAAAACCTTCAGGAATTTCCGGGGATCCTGCTCCAATCCGGCAAAGATCTCCGCATACATATTCGCCACGCGCTTCGGGGTTTCAACGAGCCCTTCACGGTCGGGGTCCTCCCCTACCGCCAGCAGGATCTCCCGCACGGCGCGCTCGATTCTTTCTTTATCCATCCGATGCCGCTCAATCAAAGATTGGTATAGCAGAAGTAGATGGGATACCACTGGGTGGGATAATAAGCGTAAATACCGTCGCCGAAGGGCTGACTGGACTGGAACAGCACGTTGGCGGGCATCACTCTTTCGCCTGAGAGCAGACGGTAAGCGGCCACACGGCATTCATATTTATCAGCCTCGCCCATCCATCTCGGCCAGACAAAACCGCGGGAACAAATCCCGGAATACTGCTTGGGCTGCGTCAGTACCTCATAGATCGTATTGGGGTACAGCCAATGATTCACGCGGTTGATGACCACGTTTCCGACCATCAGCTTCAGCTCCATGGACAGACCGCCGACCTCCTGGGCGATCACGATCGCCAGCATTTCCTGATCGTTCGGGTCCACCTCATACACGGGCTGGGGCTCTTCTTCCGCAGGCGCGGGTTCTTCCTCCGCGGGCTGGGGTTCTTCCTCTGCGGGCGCGGGTTCTTCCGCCGGTTCGGGATCATTCTCTCCCACTGCCACGATTTTACCGTTCAGGTCGTCGATCCCCACGGTCACACGCAAAATGATGCGCGCGTCCGCCGAACCGATGGCGCCGTCTCCGTTTACGTCGCAGACGTTGAGATCGTCAAGATCGGGATTGTCCAATCCAACCGAAAACCGCAGGATCTGCCGCGCGTCGCCGGCCCCTATTTTACCGTCGCGATCCGCGTCGCCCAGACTGACGGTCGCGACTTCGGCAAATGCCGGCGTAAAGCACATACACAGAAAAATCACGGCGATCCCCGCCGAAAGGCATTTCTTTACAATTTTAAGTTTCATTTTTCTTTTGTTGAACGGCTCACATCTGCCGTTCTTTTCCTCCATAATAGTTTTTTGATCTATTTTCCAATTCTAAACCCGCCTGTCTGCCGCGGGAAAAGAGATTGTTAACGTATTCTTGTTCAGATTCCGTTGGCTTCGTCGTCGGAACCGCCGCCCTCACCGTCTTCGGAACCGGAATCCTCGCCGTTTTCGTTATCGGCTTCTTCTTCGGCGGCGGCAGCTTCTTCGTCTTCGCCCTCTTCGGCGTCTTCAGCCTCCTCCGCGGCAGTCTCTTCCGTTGCTTCCGTGGTGGACGCCACCTTCTTTTTCTTCTTTTTGGCGGCTTTTTCGGTCGTGATCTCGACGGCTGTCGTCGCTTCGGTCTGGTCGTCCTGCACGAAATAAGAGTAAAGCGGCAGATGCGCGCGCGCCCAGTCTTTGAGATCGTAATCGTTGGCGTTGAAATAGTAGATGCCGAAGGCGACGAGCGCCGCGGTCAGCGCGATAAACACAGAAAACAGCGCATGGAAAACACGCTTACCCTGCTCGTCGGCGTCTTCTTCATAAACAGCCTTGAACGCGCCGTTGGAAGCGTCGATGATCTGTTCGACCAGCGCGCACATTTCCCCGCAGCAGCGGGTCAGGAATTCGGAAGTGCTTTCTCCGTAGTAAGAGGTGATCTCCCGCACGGTGCTCTCTTCGTCGGTGGTCACCGCCAGATAGACCTTCTTTTCGCCGCTGGCGTCGTCGCCGGTGTAATAAGCGTTCGACATGGCGATCCCGAGAGGCGCGCGGAAAAACTCCGCAGCGGCAATGGAAAGATTCACCACATATTCATCCGGCGGGGTATTGCCGCGCTGCTCCGCCTTGGCGGCAATGGGCATCGACTCGACCAGCCGCCCCGCGTTGGAAATATAACGATGGAAAAGCGCCGTGGTTTTGGTGTCGGATACGGCGATCTGCAGATCGGTATCACGGAGTTTGTCCTCCAGAGAATACGCGTAAACGTACGCGGCGAATTCCCGGGGTATATCGGTACCGTAGAATTCGTTCAGATACGGGACCACCTGCTTCGACAGCAGAATGCTCAGCCTTGCCACGTCCATGGGCAGAACGATCACGGTCTGCCTGCTGCGCCGCACGCCGAAGCCCGTAAACATGCAGTCGGTCAGCGCGAAGGGCGTGGCTTTCTCGGGCAGACCCGCGTGGCAAACCACCGCCGCGGTATCGCTGCGGTCCGCCGCTCCGCTCTGCATAAGCTGATCCAGATGCTTCTGGCTGATCCGCATTTTCAGGCCCAGCGCCTTACATAAAACGTGTTTGACCTCGGCGAATCTGTTTTCTTCCGCGAAGAACAAAACCGTATCGGCGCCCGAAAACGCCAGGCTGATCGCTGCGGTCGCGTCTCGCACAGAATCGTAATAAGCGATCTCGTCCGCCTCTTCCATAACGGAAGAAAACGTCTCGGAAACCATAAAATCAAACAAATGGGTATCCTGTTCCGGACCAACGCCGAAAACGAATATTTTAGCCTTCATTCCCGTTTTTTCCACCGCGCGCACGGTCGCTTTCACACCGGATCCGCGCGGCCCTCCTCAAATATTTCTACTGCCTGATGCCGAACGTCTATTCTTCGGCGTCTGCTTCTTCCGCCCTGTCCGCCTGCGTGGCGTCAGCATCGGACGGAGCGGCGTCGCTGCCGCCGCCGGAAGAAGCGCGTCCGTTCGAATTCTCACCGGACGCCGCCGTGATCACCAGCGCGTTGTCGGAATCGTTCGCCGCGTTCGCAGCGGGCGCCGCCGTCGCAGCGGGCGCTTCGGTAGCGTATTTCCCGTAGTAAGCGTCCGGGAAATGCGCGTTTTTATCGTAATACACATCGGCAGCGTTGATCTTCTCGCTTTCGCCCTTACGAAGCTGGCGCGCAAGGATCACCAATCTGCCGCCCTTGAAATAGTTCTGGTAGCAGGTATAAAGCGTCAGGATCTTGTCGGTTTTCTTCACGTCGACGCCGGTGTGGATCATACTGCGGGCGTAGATCTCCTCGATCTTGTTCATGAAGACCTCATCGGAAGAGAACTCCGGATAGAGGTAATCAAACACGTAGCCGCTGTCGCCGTCGGGCGTGGAGTTGGTCAGCATCACGGCAAAGATCTTCCACTTTGTGGTCTCATACAGCGTATCCATGGTGATCACGGGCGCTTTCAGATAGCCCTCCGCCGTCATATAGTTGGTGAGCTGATGGAACATCAGACCGTCGTGGGTGTTGTGGCCGTATACGATGGTGTTCCTGCTGAGGCCGTCTTTCCCCATATTGGAATCGCAGTGGATATAGGGGTTGCCGTAGCGACTGGATTTTTTATAGATATCGTGATAAAGGTAATAGTAGTTATCGCCCGGTTTCTGCAGAAGCGGTGTGGCTATATTCGTGTTGTCGATCTTCAGCCAGCCGACCAGCTCCGGGTTGATGGCGTAGAGCTTCGCGAATTTCACCTGCATCCCTTCGGGGAAGTCAACCTCGGGATAGTTCGCTTTCACGTCCGCCCAGAGGTCCTTGAGCTGTTGGTCGGACAGATTTTCGGCGTTCCGGATCTGCTGATCGAAATCGGCAGTCTGCTGTTTCCGCCGCAGATAATTCACACCGTAAACGGCGAGATAAACAAGCGCCGCGATCAGTACGATCAGCGATACGCCGCGCACCACCTTGCGGAAGATCTCGCCTGCGGAATCGCCCTTACGGGGGATGTTATCCTCTACCCACCGCTCTTTCCGGCTGCGGGGATCGTTTTTTTTATCTTTCTTCTTTTTTTTCTGTTTTTTCTGCGCGTTTTTTTTCGGCGCCTTCTCTCCCGACTGCCGATGATACTCGCGTCTGGCGCGCTCGGGCACCTGCGCGAACTCGTCAATATGCTCCGCTTCCGGGATCGGGATCACTTCTCTGCGCGGGGTAAACGCTTCGGGAGATAACTGCTCCGGCTCCGGGATCTCCTCAAACGCGTTCTCCGCGGCAAACTCACGCAGATCCATCGGTTTTGATGCTTTCATATTCTCTTCTTCGGCCGCCGCCGTCAGCATTTCGCGCTGCGCGATGATTTTTTCCGCCCGGCGCACGGCAGCCTGCCGCTGTTTTTCAACAGCCTGCTTTTCCCTTCTTTGCTCCGCAGCCTCCACCGTGGGTTTCCAACGGTCGCGGAAAGCGTCTTCGAGCTCTGCGTTCTGCGCGAACGCTTCGATCACAGCCGCTTCGGCGGCGTTCTTTCCGCCGCCTTTTACCGCGGTCGCGGCAGAGCGATTTTTATTGCCGTCATTTAAATATACGATATCGGTTTTTCCGTCGACAGCATTATTTCTTCTTTGACTTTCGGAAAAACCCTCCGGAAAAAAAGAGCTATCGTTCCTCCCGCCGCTCTGGCGATATCCCTGTCCGTCCGATCCGCTCCGGGAAGAATACAGCGGAACGTCTCTGCTGTCGTCCAGCGGATCGATATAGGAAGGATTGATGTTGGGCCGGCCGTAGGATTCATCCGCAGACGAAAACCGGAATGACCGGGTGTTGGCGCTGTCGCCCTTGAGCATGTTCTCGCGCCGCACCTTTTCGAGACGCGCCGCTTCTTTTTTCGCCTTCGCTTCCCATTCCGCGTCGAAAACGACCCGTTCCTCCGATTCTCCCACGCCCATGGAAGGATATTTTACCGTTCCCTCGTGGGTAAACGCGGGCCGGATGGCGCTTTGCGTTTCACGGCTGTACATTTCTCTGACGTCCGGGCTCAGCTTCTCGCTGATGCGGTCTGCCGTTCCGGGGGTCCTGTCGGATGCATACCGGGACTCTCCCGCCCGTTCGTCCGTATATTCCACGCGGGTGCGCGGACGCGCCTCTCCCGTGCGGTCAAAAAGCTCCGATTCTCTGGGATCCGGCGCCGAACCGCCGAGATAACGGGAGAACAAATCGTTAAAGGAATCGTTAAAGCTGCCGTCTTCCCGCATGATATCCCGCAGGATCTCATCCACGGTCATGGCGTCTGAGCCGGGAGGCCCGTTCTCAGGCGCGGCAGACGCTTCCGGAGCATCAATAGGCTCGAAATTGTCCATATTGTCCAACTTGCCGTCCTCCTTCATCTGTTTCGTCCGGGGCATATCCCGGCATGTATCGTCGTCATCCGATCTGCCCGGCGGTGAACACGGGCGTGTTTTCAAACGGATCGGACATTCCCTGCTGCACGTACCATCCGTGCGGCATCCTGCGGTTGGTGTTCGCGTAGGCGGCGGATACGTCGACCTCGGGGTTCTCGCCGTCCCGTACCAGCCGCGCCATCAGCACGCAGCGGTTATCGTAGTCGTTTTTTATGATATAAGTACAGGTGGAAAGGCAGAGGATCTTATCCGTCGGCTGAATATCCACAGCCGGATTGACAAAATGGCTGCGGGATAAGATCTCATTGCAGAACGCGGGCGTTTCCGCGTCGGTGACCGAGGGATTCCAGTAATAAAACATGGACCCGGGATCGTTCTGCACGTTCACAGCGGTATAGAACACGCCGAAAATCTTCCATGTGGTTTTTCCGTAGAGGGTATAAAACTCAACGGTGGGATGCGTTTTATAGTAATCGAGATCCGCGTAGTTCTCGATTTCCGCGAAGATGCGCGTATCGGAAGACAAATGATGCCCGTAGATGATGGTCACCTTTGAATAATCCTGCGTGAACCGCGTGAAATGGTTACGGAAATCGCCGAAGAACAACCGCGTCCGCTTGTTGGGCCGCCGGTAGAAATCGGCGCGCAGATAGGTGTTGTTGTCTCTCCCCTGCACCACGGCGTTGTCGATCCCCGTCCCGGGGACCCGCAGCCAGCCCACGTAATCGTTGTTTTCGGAATACAGGGGCATCATCGCGGGATCGATCCCGTCCGGATACGCCGCGCTTTTCAGGTGCGGGGCAAGCCCGTCAAGATAGGTCGCGGGCTCGTAAAATACGGCGCCCTCATTCTGCGTGACGATTTTTTTTATCCGGTTTACCGCAACGTCCCCTTTGAAAATGAGCATACCCACAATAAACAGGAACACAACGGCGTCCGCCACGGCGAGGATCGCGATCTGTTTTTTATCCTTCGGGCTCAGCGGTTCGCGCTGCCGCCGCGCCGGATTTTCTTCAAAAACGGAGTTCTCCGCCCCGTCGGACAAACGGTCGAGATAACCGTCCGCCCGTTTCTGCTCCTGCGCGGGCTTTCCCTGCCGCGCGGCTCCATCGTCCCGGCTGCCCTGCGGCCCTGCCGGCCGTGGAATTGCCGGGTTTTGCTGCGCGTCCGGACCCGCCTGCCGGGGATCGGGCCGAACCGGCGGCGCCGGATGCCGGTATGGGTCGGGTGTGGAATACCCGCGGGGGTTCGCTGAGGGCGTCCTCGCGGCGCCGGGATTTCTGAACGAGACGCTGCCGCTTTCGGCGGGATCTGCCTGTCGGCGGGGATATCCGGCGTCGTATCCGCTGAGCGGCCCCTGCCGGCGGGCATAGGCGCTCCCGGCGTCGGCGGAAACGCTTTCCCGCGTGGAACCGGGCGCTTTCCCCTGCGCGGACATATTCTGTTTGCCCGTATAAACACCAGCGTTTACACCGGGCGTTCCGCGTCCGTCGGAACGCGAATGATCCTCGTTCAAAGACAGGCCTCCGTTTTATTACACTTATAATCTATGTTATAATACCACAGATTTACCGAAAAAACAAGCCCTATTTAAACTCAAAGTGCTGAAATATGCCTGTAATTTTTTTGTTTTTATGTGCAATTTATTCTTTACTAATGCATAATAAGCTGATATAATAAGAGAAAATAATTATATTTTAACCTATTTAGAATGAAACACAGGAAGGATTTTCAGTTATGAGCAAACTGCGCGCAGACGCCATCTTAAAAGCAGTTGCCCGCGGGAGAGGCGGCGTTCAGGTCGCCCACAACAAGCGGACGGCCGACAACGAAATCGTTCGGATGCCCATCCCCGCCACGGTGGTGCTGCCTATGCAGCAGCACATCGGCGCTCCCTGCAAACCGCTTGTAAAAGCGGGGGACCATGTGGACGTGGGGCAGGTCATCGGCGATACGGATCAGTTCCTCAGCGTTCCCATCCACGCCTCCGTTTCGGGCACAGTAAAAAGCGTGGCGGACATTACCCTTGCCAACGGCAGGATCGCGCCCGCCGTCACCATCGAAAGCGACGGGCTCCAGACGCTCCACGAGAGCGTGGTCCCGCCGGTCGTCCACACAAAAGAGGATCTCGTGAAGGCGATCCGCGCGTCGGGCCTTGTCGGTCTCGGCGGCGCGGGCTTCCCCAGTTTTGTGAAGCTCACGGTGAAGGACGATAAGCCCATCGACACCCTGATCGTGAATGCCGCCGAGTGCGAGCCCTATATCACCGTCGACTACCGGGAATGCATTGAGAATTCCTGGGATATCATGACGAGCGTGTATACGTTGGGCGAGCTCTACGGCTTCAAGCATATCATTATCGCCGTGGAAGACAACAAGCCCGAAGCGATCAGGATCCTCAAATCCATCGCGGATAAAGACATCCACACCGGCAACGTGGTGCGCGTGATGGCGCTCAAGTCCCGCTACCCCCAGGGCGCGGAAAAAATGATGGTGCTCTCCGCCACCGGCAGGAAGGTGCCGCAGGGCAAGCTCCCGGCGGACGTGGGCTGCATCGTGATGAACGTGGCGAGCGTTGCCTTTGTGGCGCGGTATTTAAAAACCGGCAAACCCCTTACCAGCCGTTCGGTGACCGTGAGCGGCGACTGCATCAAAAATCCCGCCAACGTGCGGGTGCACATCGGCACCTCCATGCAGGAGATTATCGATTTCTGCGGAGGCTTCACCGAGCCGCCGGCGAAGATCCTTTCGGGCGGCCCCATGATGGGCGCCGCTATCGTGGATACCCACGTGCCGCTGCTCAAGAGCAACAACGCCGTGCTGGCGTTCAGCGAAAAAGCGCTGGCAAAAAAGCCCGCCAGCGACTGTATCCGCTGCGGCCGCTGCCACGCGGCATGCCCGATGGGGCTGATCCCCACACAGATTGAAAAATACGCGGTATTGGGCGACGCCGAAACGTTATCCACACTCGGGACCTCCGTTTGCATGGAATGCGGCAGCTGCGCCTATTCCTGTCCGGCGGGCAAACCGCTGGTACAGTATATGCGGCTGGCAAAAGAAGTTATGAGACAGGCAGGTGTGAAATAATGGAAGAAAACAAAAAATTAGTCGTCAGCGCTTCCCCGCACGCGAAAAGCAGCGCGACTGTACGCGGCATCATGCTGGACGTGATCATCGCCCTGATCCCGGCTGCCTTTGCCGGCGTGACGGTGTTCGGGCTGCGGGCGGCGCTGGTAATGGCGGTCTGCATCGGCTGCTGTCTGCTCTGCGAGTTCCTCGCGCGCAAGGTCATGAAGCGGTCCAACACGCTGGGCGACCTTTCCGCCGTAGTCACCGGGCTGCTGCTGGCGTTCAATCTGCCGGTAAAAACGCCGCTGTGGATCTGCGCCATCGGCTCTTTCGTGGCCATCGTGGTGGTCAAGCAGTTTTTCGGCGGCATCGGGCACAACTTCGCGAACCCCGCCATTACAGCCCGTATCGTGCTGCTGGTTTCCTTTGCCTCGGCGCTGACGAACTTTACGGCGCCCACAGTGGGCGGCGCGGACGCCGTTTCCACCGCCACGCCGCTGGCGTCGCTTTCCAAGATCACCCTTGCGGGCGGCGTGGGAACGCAGCTGAGCGACCTGATCGCCGAAGGACAGATCCCGGCGCTGCTCAAAATGTTCCTGGGCGTGCGCCCCGGCTGCATCGGCGAAACCTGCGCGCTGGCGCTCCTCTTAGGCGCGGCGTATCTGCTGATTCGCGGCGTGATCAAAATCACCATTCCGGCGGCCTATCTGCTGACCTTTACCTGCTTTATGCTGATCGCCTCCGGCTTTGATCTTACCTACACCGCCTATGAACTTTTAAGCGGCGGTCTGCTGCTCGGCGCATTCTTTATGGCGACCGACTACACCACCAGCCCCATCAACACTGCCGGCAAGGTGGTCTTCGGCGTCGGCTGCGGCGTTTTAACGGCGGTGATCCGTCTGTACTGCTCGCTGCCGGAAGGTGTTTCCTATTCCATCCTGCTGATGAATATCGCCTGCCCGCTGATCGAAAAGCTGACGGCGCCGAAGTATTTCGGATTTATTAAAAAGAAAAAAGAAAAGAAAGCAGGTGACGCCGCATGAAAGACAAGGGTATCAAAGAGATCATCATCACCACGGTTTCTCTGTTCCTGATCTGCGCGGTCGCGGCCGGCGTCCTCGGCGCGGTCAATATGATCACCGCCCCCGCCATCGCCGACATTCAGCAAAAAGCGGCGGATGAAGCGAAAGCCAACGTACTCCCCGCCGCGGTCACGTTTGACATTGCGGCTGTGCCGGACGCGCAGGCCTATGAGGGCCGGGACGCGGCAGGCGCGCTTGTGGGCTACGTGTTCGTGACCTCAGCTTCGAGCTACGGCGGCAAGCTGGAGCTGATGACCGGCGTCGACGCGGAAGGCCGGGTCACAGGCGTCAACATCCTCACCATCGACGACACCCCGGGCCTTGGCATGAACGCCAAGCGGGACGAATTCCGGAATCAATACGTCGGTAAAAGCGGCGAGCTGACCGTGGTTAAGGGCAGCGCTTCGGGCGACGAAGAGATCGCCGCCATCACAAGCGCGACCATCACATCCAAAGCGGTTACAAGCTGCGTGAATCAGGCGTTGGCGCTCTTTGCGCAGGTCGCCGGGAAGGAGGGATAAGCATGGCAGCCGAAAAAAAGAAAATCAACTACGGGCACGAGCTCACAAAAGGCTTCTTAAAAGAGAATCCCGTGCTGCGGCTGGTGCTGGGCACCTGCCCCACCCTCGCCACCTCCACCTCGGTGGTGAACGGCGTGGGCATGGGGATCGCCGCCACCATCGTGCTCATCTGCTCCAACATCGTGATCTCCGCTCTGCGGAAAGTGATCCCCGCCAAAGCGCGGATCCCCGCCTACATCGTGATCATCGCTTCCTTTGTGACCATGGTGCAGATGCTGGTGAAAGCGTTTGTTCCGGCGCTGGACGAATCCCTCGGCGTCTTCCTTCCCCTGATCGTTGTGAACTGCATCATTCTCGGCAGAGCCGAAGCCTTTGCGGGCAAAAATCCCGTGCTGGCCTCCGCCGTGGACGGTCTCGGCATGGGGATCGGCTTCACCGCCGCCCTTTTCTGCATGGGCACCGTGCGCGAGATCTTAGGCGCGGGCACCTTCCTTTCGGGGATCGACACCATGATCGGCGGCTCCTTTACGGGCTTTGATTTCACCGGTCTGCTTGCGAAAATCGGGCTTGCGCCCATGACCATCTTCATCCTGCCCGCCGGCGGCTTCTTCGTATTCGGCATTCTGATGGCCTGCGCCAACAAGATCGCCGAGGGCAAGGGGCTCAAAAAGGCGGAGCACAACGGCTGCGAGGGCTGCCCGATGGCGGCTTCCTGCGCCCAGAAAAAAGCGGAGGAGGCGAAAGCGGAATGAAATTCTATATCGCGCTGCTCGTGATGGGCATTTTAACACAGAACTTCGTATTGAGCAAATTCCTCGGCATCTGCCCGTTTTTAGGCGTATCCAAAAAACTGAACACCGCCGTCGGCATGAGCGCGGCCGTGATCTTCGTAATGCTGCTGGCCACCGCCGCCACTTATCCGCTGAATATACTGCTGGATAAAAACGGCCTCGGCTACCTGCAGACCATCGTCTTTATCCTTGTGATCGCGGCGCTGGTACAAATGGTGGAGATCATCCTGAAAAAATACGTGCAGTCCCTGTATAAGGCGCTGGGCATTTATCTGCCCCTGATCACCACCAACTGCGCGGTGCTGGGCGTGGTGATCCTGAACATCGACAACATCACCAACTACGCAAGCTACAACTTCGGCTTCGGCCACGCCATGATGAACTCCTTCGCCGCGGGCGCGGGCTTCATGCTGGCCATGGTGCTCTTTGCGGGCGTGCGTTCACGCCTGGAAACCGCCGACGTGCCGAAATTCCTGAAGGGGCTCCCCATTACGCTGATCTCCGCCGCCATCGTTTCCATGAGCTTTCTGGGCTTTACCGGGCTTGTGGAAGGGCTGGGGCTGCTTGCCTGACCTTCGGGCATATTAAACGGAAAGGAATCGTAAACTGAAATGAATCCTATCTTATTTGCGGTGTGTATCGTGGCGGGGATCGGTCTGCTGGCCGGATTGCTGCTGGCGGTACTCTCAAAAATCATGGCGGTGCCGGTGGACGAAAAGGCCGCCGCCGTGGAAGAAGTATTACCCGGCGCAAACTGCGGCGCCTGCGGCTTTTCGGGCTGTTCCGGCTACGCCGCGGCGCTGGGCTCCGGAAAAACCACGGAAACCGGGCTTTGCGCCCCCGGCGGCACCGAGGTATCGAAACAGATCGCCGAGATCATGGGGCTTGCCGCCGCTACGCTGGAGCCCATGACGGCACGGGTACTCTGCAACGGCACAAACGAAAACGCAAAGAAAAAAATGATTTACGACGGCGTTGACAGCTGCCGGATGGCAAG
Organism: Oscillospiraceae bacterium; assembly: GCA_902782845.1. Classification (GTDB taxonomy): domain Bacteria; phylum Bacillota; class Clostridia; order Oscillospirales; family Acutalibacteraceae; genus RUG806. The sequence goes on from CACZOP010000194.1 coordinate 11,943, forward strand.
CCAGCTCTTCGGCGGCGAAAAAAGCTGCCCCTATGGCTGCGTAGGTCTCGGCGACTGCGTGGCGGCTTGCCCCTACAGCGCCATTTCCATCTGCAACGGCGTGGCCGTGGTGGATCCGAACGCCTGCCGCGCCTGCAAAAAGTGTATCAACACCTGCCCCAAACACATCATCGATCTGGTGCCGAAATCCCGCCCCGCCGCCGCCGTGCTCTGCAAGAACCACGACAAGGGCGCGAAAACAAAAAAAGACTGCGCCGTGGGCTGCATCGGCTGCACCAAGTGCGTGCGCGCCTGCCCCGAAGGCGCCATCGAAATGGACAACTTCGTGGCCCACGTGGACGCCGCGAAATGCACCGCCTGCGGAAGCTGCGTGGCGGGCTGCCCCACCGGCGCGATCCATGTGCTCGCAGGCCTGACAGAGTAAGAGGTCAGAATTCAGAATCAAGAGGTTTACAGCTTCAATCATACTTCGCCCCATAACCTCAAAGCTATCTTAAGAGGAGATTTTCTATGAAACCGTTTATGGACGACAGCTTCCTGCTGCATACTCCCACCGCCGAGGCGCTGTTTGACGCCTGCCGCGATATGCCGATCTTCGACTGGCACTGCCACCTCCCGCCCAAGGAGATCTGGGAAAACAAGCCGGCGAAAAACCTCACGGAGCTCTGGCTTTCCGCCGACCACTATAAATGGCGCGCCATGCGGTCCTGCGGCGTGAGCGAAGACAAAATCACAGGCGACGCTTCCGACTATGAAAAATTCAAAGCGTGGGCGGCGTGCATGCCGCGCCTCATCGGCAACCCGCTGTACCACTGGACGCATCTGGAGCTGCAGCGGTATTTCGGCGTCGCCACGCCCCTCTCCCCCGCCACCGCGGAAGAGATCTGGAACAAGGCAAATGAAGCCCTCGCAGCCGGCGGCTTTACGCCCCGGGCGCTGATCGAAAGATCCAACGTCGCATGCGTGTGCACCACCGACGACCCCGCCGACACACTGGAATACCACGAATTGCTGCAAAAAGAAGGCGCGTTCAAAACCAAAGTACTGCCCGCCTTCCGCCCCGACAAGGCGCTGGCCATCGAAGCGCCCACCTTCCTGCCGTGGCTCAGGCAGCTGGAAGCGGTTTCGGGCGAAACGGTGGATTCCTACGGTAAACTGAAAGCGGTGCTGCTTTCGCGCATCGAGCGCTTTGCGGCTATGGGCTGCCGCGCCACCGACCATGCGTTCACTCCCGTGCCCTATCTCAGGATGGACGACGCGGCGCTGGAAGCCGTATTTGCCAAAGCCCTGCGGGGTGAAACGCTCACGGCGGACGAGGCGGAGGGCTACAAAACCGAGCTGTTCCGCTTCTTTGCCAAGGAATACGCCCGCCGCGGCTGGGCGATGGAGCTGCACGTGGGTCCCATGAGGAACAACAACAGCCGGATGTTCCAAAAGCTCGGCCCCGACGCGGGCTTCGATTCCATCGACGACCCCGCGATCGCGCAGAAGCTTTCCCGGCTTCTGGATTCGCTGGACGAAGAAAACGCCCTGCCCCGCACCGTGCTTTTCAACCTCAACCCCAAGGATAACTACGTGCTGGCCTCCATGCTCGGGAACTTCCAGAGCGACGAGATCCCCTCAAAGATGCAGTTCGGCTCGGCCTGGTGGTTCGGCGACAACATCGAGGGCATGAAAAAGCAGCTTTCGGATCTTGCGAACCTCGGCGCGCTCTCGTATTTTGTGGGCATGGTCACCGATTCCCGCTCCTTCCTCTCCTACCCCCGCCACGAATACTTCCGCCGCATCCTCTGCAATTATCTGGGCGGACTTGTGGAAAACGGCGAATACCCTGCGGAATTGGAAACGCTGAAAGAGATCGTCCGGGATATTTCGTTCAACAACGCGAAGAATTATTTCGGACTGGTGTTGTGATTTTTACAATTTATTCATCAAAACGCAAAATTCATTTCAGCTTTCATTAAGCCCGATGCGATATCATATAGTATAGAAAAAGACAGCAGAGGTTGCTTTATGAATATTATGTATTTCCTCACTCCCAAAGCGCAGGTGGATCACATCCAGCTGGATTCCAGCATCCGGCAGGGGCTGGAAAAGCTCCGCTATCACGGCTATTCCGTGATTCCGGTGATCGACAAGGAGGGGCACTACGCCGGTACCGTTTCGGACGGAGACTTTTTGTGGGCGCTCTATAACGAAGGCGAGCCCGATTTGAAACTCCTTGAAAAAAAAGAACTGAAGACCCTCATCCGCAAGGATTACCTGCCGGTGGGCGCCGGCGCTACCATCGACGAGATCCTCTCCCGTGCCTATAATCAGAACTTCGTCCCCGTGGTGGACGACAGGGATATGTTCATCGGCATCATCACCCGCAAGGAGATCATCAAATACCTTGCCACCGTGAAAATCACCCTGCCGGACACCGTCACCGCCGCTCTGGCGTAATAAATCAAATACAAAACAGAGCGAGGTTTTCCGCCCCCGCTCTGTTTTTTTGTTCATCATTTTTCCGGTGTAGAAAGCGACAAATTGGAATTTGAACGCCGGTAGGCATAAAATCGTAGGGGGCGTCGCCCTCGGCGCCCCGAAAGCGTTAAAACATTTTCTGTCAGCTGAAA
>CACZOP010000195.1 GCA_902782845.1 Oscillospiraceae bacterium
GCGTCCAGCAGATAGCCGAACTTCTGCTGCGCTTCTTCTTTTGAAAGGCCGAGGAGCGAGAAGATGCGGCCCTGCAGCTCGGGGTCGGTGATCCTGATGGAGCCGGAAGAAAGCTCGATGCCGTTGAGCACCAGGTCGTAGGCCTTGGCGCGGACGGAACCCTTGTCGCTTTCAAGGTAGGGCAGGCATTCGTCCATGGGGGCGGTGAAGGGATGGTGCATGGCCACCCACGTGCCCGTTTCGTCGTCCCAGTCGAAGAAGGGGAATTCCACGATCCACAGGAGGTTGTAGCCCTCGCGTTTGATCTCCAGCTTTTTGGCCGCTTCCAATCGCAGCGCGCCCAAAACGGAAAGCGCCAGATTTTTGCGCCCGTCGGCAACGATCAGCACCACGTCGCCCTTTTCGGCGCCCGCGGTTTTGAGCAGCTCCTGCATTTTTTCTTCCGTCAGGAATTTGCCGAAGGAGGAGGCGATGCCGTCGTCGGTCCAGCGGACCCACGCAAGGCCCTTGGCGCCGATGCCTTTGGCGTGGTCGGTGAGCTTATCGATCTCCTTGCGGGAAAGGGTCTTGACGGCGTTTTTGGCGGTGATACCGCGCACGGTGCCGCCGGCTGCCACGGTGGATTCAAACACCGAGAAGCCGCAGTCCTTCACCACGTCTGTGAGGTCGAACAGCTCCATGCCGAAGCGGGTGTCGGGCTTGTCCGAGCCGTAGCGCTCCATGGCGTCCGCAAACTTTAAGCGGGGCAGCGGGGTGGGCAGGTCGATATCCAACGCCTGTTTGAACAGGGTCTTCATGTAACCCTCGATCACTTCCAGCACGTCGTCCACGTCCACAAAGCTCATTTCAAGGTCGATCTGCGTGAATTCGGGCTGACGGTCCGCCCGAAGGTCCTCGTCGCGGAAGCAGCGGGCGATCTGGATGTAGCGGTCGAAGCCCGCCACCATCGAAAGCTGTTTATAAAGCTGGGGGCTCTGGGGCAGGGCGTAGAAATTGCCGTTGTGCAGGCGGGAGGGCACAAGGAAGTCCCGCGCGCCTTCGGGGGTGGATTTCATCAGAATGGGGGTTTCGATCTCGATAAAGCCGTTGTCGTAGAAATAGTCGCGGGTGATCTTGGCGATCTTGCTCCGCAGCAGAATGTTTTTCTGCAGGTCCGGCCGCCGCAGATCCAGATAGCGGAATTTGAGCCGCGTGGTTTCGGCGGTCTGGCAGTTTTCCACGATCTCAAAGGGCGTGGTCTCGCTTTTTGAAAGGATGCGAAGCTCCGTTACGAACACCTCAATGTCGCCGGTGGCGATCTTGTCGGTTTTCGCGGAGCGTTCCCGCACGGTGCCCACCGCCGCCAGCACGTATTCGCTGCGGGCGGAAGCCGCTTTTTCAAACACCGCCTTGTCGGTGTTCTCGTCAAAAGCGAGCTGCAGCAGCCCGGTTCTGTCTCTCAGGTCGATGAAGATCAGGCTGCCGAGGTTGCGCGCGCGCTGCACCCAACCGAACACTGTCACTTCTTTGCCCACGTCCGAAATGCGGAAATTTCCGCAGTAATCCGTTCTCTTCAATCCTGCAATCAGGTCCATCTTATTCTTTCCCTCCGTTCAGCAATACTAAGGTTTCCAATCCGGGTTTCACGTCGTCCGGTACGGCGCCGATCGTGTCGGCGAGCAAAATGCGCCGGAATGCATCTTCGAGTTTATCCAGATCCACTTCGGCGGTGCCGCCGTTCTGCATATCTTTAACGACCGCTTTGTGGGTGTTGATCTCGTCTTCGCCCAACACCATGGTGTATTTCGCTTTGATTTTATTGGCGAATTTCATCTGCGCCTTCAATGAGCGGGCGCTCACGTCGGTGAGCACGATGTTTCCCGCGTTCCGGAGCAGGTCGGTCAGCCGCATGGCTTCCGGCGAAAAAGCCGGATTCGCCGGGGCGATATATAAATCGGGCGTGGCTTCCGCCGGCAGCTCGATTTGCGCCGCGTCAAGCAAAAGCTTCAGGCGCTCGATCCCCATGCCGAAGCCGCAGGCAGGGAGCGGGTTGCCGCCCAATTCCTTCACAAGGCCGTCGTACCGTCCGCCGCCGCAAACCGTGCCCTGCGCGCCGATATTGTCCGATACGAATTCAAACACGGTTTTTGTGTAGTAATCAAGCCCGCGCACGATGGTGGGATTCACCTTGTATTCGATCCCCATTACGTCCAGATATTTCTGTACCTTTTCAAAGTGCGTCTCACATTCCTCGCAGAGGAAGTCCAGCACCCTGGGCGCGTTTTTCGCGATTTCGGAGCAAACGGGACTTTTGCAATCCAGAATCCGCATGGGATTGCGCTCCAGCCGCGAAAGGCAGGTCTCGCACAGTTGATCCTTGTAGCCTTCAAAATATTCCCGCAGCGCTTTCTGGAAGTTCTTTCTGCAGGCGGGGCAGCCGATGGAGTTGATCTCCAGCCGGATGTTCTCGATCCCGAAGCGGTCGAATACGTGGCGGGCAAGGGCGATGATCTCCGCGTCTTCGGCGGGCTCCGCCGTGCCCAGCGCTTCCACGCCGAACTGGTGGAATTCGCGCAGACGGCCCGCCTGCGGTTTCTCGTAGCGGTAGCAGGAGGTAAAATAAAAGTATTTCTGCGGCAGCGGTTCGTTGAAGAGACCGTGCTCCAAAAAAGCGCGGACTACGCCGGCGGTGCCTTCGGGACGCAGAGTCACGCTGCGGTGACCGTTGTCTTCAAAGGTGTACATTTCCTTCTGCACCACGTCGGTGGTTTCGCCCACGCCGCGCTGAAAAAGCTCTGTGTGCTCGAATACCGGCGTGCGGATCTCGCGGAAGCCGAAAATTTTTGCCTCTTCAAGGAGGCAGTTTTCAATGAATCGCACACTGGCGCTTTCGGGCGGAAGCGTGTCCGCCGTTCCTTTTGGTTTGGTGATTAAAACAGCCATGTTGAACAGTTCCTTATTCCATAAAATGATACTTCCGCAAAAACAATTCCTGCGGAAGGGCATTGTTTGATTCGGGGCAGGACCGGTTGTTTACCTGACAAGCTCGCGCCAGTCGAGGTCGCCGCGCTCTAATCCTCTTACAAGGGATTCCGCGGTGGCGATGTTGGTTGCAACAGGGATGTTGTGAACGTCGCACAGGCGCAGCAGGTCGTTGTCGTTCGGCTCGTAGGGCTTGGGCTTGAGCGGGTCGCGGAACATCAGGAGCAAGTCGATCTCGTTGCAGGAAACCAGCGCGCCGATCTGCTGCGCGCCGCCCTGAGAACCGCTTAAAAACTTGGTGATCGGCAATCCGGTCGCGTCTTCAATGAGCTTGCCTGTGGTGCCGGTGGCGCAAATAGAATGGTGGCTCAGGATGCCGCAGTACGCGATGCAGAATTGAGTCATCAATTCTTTTTTGGAGTCGTGGGCGATCAGAGCAATGTTCATAATCTGTCCTCCTGTTGTATTTGCTGGTTCTTATTCATCAGTTTAGCACAAACTGAATAATAATTCAATATTCAATAAGAAAAACAAAGAAAAGGATGATAATAAAAATTCATCGGGAGCGGCTGCTGGTGTTCCCGGTTATTTCAGGAGAGAGAGCTTCAGCGGAACGTCCTCTCCGCAGATGCGGCGGGCGATCCGCCGGAACGCGCGGGCGCTCCTGACGAGCTCCGGCGTTTCTTCAGTCACGGTGGAATACATGATTTTTTTGTCTTCCGGTACGATCCCCAGCAGCTGCACACAGCTCAGGTCGATCATTTCGTCGATGGTAAGATAGTTTCTGCGCTTTGCTGCCCGGACGTCGTAGCGGTTGAGCAGAAGCCGCAGCTCGCCGAAGCCTTTTTCCCGCAGCGTGTTCGCAACGGTGGCGGCCGCCTGCACGGATACTCTGTCGCCGGTTGCCACGATCAGCGCCGTTTTTGCGGCGTTTGCGGCGCGGGTAAGCCCTCTGCCGAGCCCGGCAGGCGCGTCGAGGATCACAAAATCAAAACCGTCCTGCAGCTTTAGCACCGTGTCGCGGACAGCGTCAGAAGCGTCTTCCTGCAGCGCTGTCGCCGGCGCCGCCAGCACGCTGAGGTTTTCGCTGAGCTGAACGGGGGCGTTCTCGGCTTCGCATTGCCCGGCGCTGACGTCGTACCAGTTGAAAACGCACCTCTCCGCGCAGCGAAGCATGACGTTCACGGAATTCATTCCCGCGTCGCAATCCACGATCAGGGTCCGTTTTCCCATATCCGCCAGCGCTTTCCCGAGGGCGCAGGCGGAGGTGGATTTTCCCACGCCGCCTTTTCCGGACGCGATCAAAACTGTTTTTGCCATGGGTGTTCCTCCGAATTCGTGCTTTTTGCGTTTTGCGTTCTTCTCTGCGGTTATCCCAGGAGCGTGTTTGTGTTCTGGAAAGGCTGTACGTAGTTGAGCGTGGAGAAATAGTATTCAAAGATATCCGCCGCCACCTGTGCGGTGGAAGCGCCGCTGCCTGCGTTTTCCACAACCACCGTGATGGCGATCTGCGGATTTTCGTAGGGACCGAAGGCAATCAGGAAGCCGTCGGTGCCCTCCACCCGTCTGCCGTTCAGGATCCTTGTTTTTTCGGCCGTACCGGTTTTGCAGGCCACCTTGTATTCCAGGTCGCCGAGATACGGCCGGCAGGAGGTCACGTTCGCCACCATATACATGCCTTCTTTCACGGCGTTCAGCGTAGACGCGCGGATGTTGGTCTCCATTGCGATCTCGGGCTCCCGTTCGTAAAGGACCTCGTTGTAGTCGGCGGACAGTACCTTGCTCACCAGATACGGCTTATACCGCGTGCCGCCGTTGGCGATGGTGGCGCAGTAGTTTGTGAGCTGCAGCGCAGAGAAGGAGTTGTCGGACTGGCCGATGGAGGCCAGCAGCGTTTCACCGATCAGCCAGCCTTTGCCGATGGATTGCCGGTATTCGTAACCGGCAAGGATACCGCCGGTCTCGGCGATCTCGATCCCCGTTTTTTCGCCCAGCCCCAGAAGGGAGGAGTAGCTGTTCAGCTTCTGGATCCCGAGCTTGTTCGCGATGTTGAAAAAGTAGATGTTGCAGCTCTGCGCCAGCGCGGTTTTCACGTTGACCGCGCCGTGCGCCGTTTTGTTGTAGCAGACGAAGGTCTGATCGTAGTATTCGTAAATACCGCTGCAGTAAACTTCGGTGTCGGGGGTTACGGCGCCTTCCTCCAGTCCGGCGATGGCGGTGGCGGGCTTCATTGTCGAGCCGGGGGAGTAGCCGCTTTGAAACGCTCTGTTCCACAGCGGTTTGCCCGCGTCCTTTGACAATTTGTCGTAGTCTTCATAATAAGACGCCAGCGGGAAATCCGGATAAGAGGCGGATGCGAGCACCGCGCCGGTGTTCACGTCTTCCACGACCACCGCGCCTGCCGGCATCATTCCTCCGGCGATCGCCGTTTGCTGCGTGACCGCCATGATCCGGTTGCGCAGGGATTTTTCGGCGATCTGCTGCATGGGCAGGTCCAGCGTCGTGATAACAGAACCGCCGGTTTTCGGCGCGCGTTTATACTCTTCGGAAAGCATGCCGTTATTGTCGATCGTTACGGTTTTTATGCCGTTGGTTCCTTTCAGATAGGGCTCCATGGCTTGTTCCAAACCGCTTTTTCCGATGTCGTCGGTGGGCAGATACCGTTTGCTTTCGATCAGCGCCTGCTGTTCCTCGTCTCCGGCGGCGGCTTTTTTGTCCGCCTCGGTTTTTGCCAGGTTCTCTTCGTATTCCTCTTCGCTGATCCCGCCAACGATCCCGAGCACGTGCGCGGCGGTGCGCCCGTCGCCCACATATTTCCGCTCGCTGGTCACCGAGGCCTCCACGCCCCGGTAAAACTCGTTGTTTTCTTTAAAATAAGAAATCGTTTTAACGGATACGCCCTCGGCGAACGTGTAAGGCGCCGTCGCCGAAAACCCCGTGCGCGCCATGTTGTAGCGCACGGAAGCGATCTTGCGCGCCTCTTCTGCCGAAAAACCGGAGAGCCCGAATTTCTCGATCAGAGCCTGCATACAGTTTTCCGCGGTGGCATACTCGTTCATGTATAAGAAATCCTGGGATTTCATCCATCTGACGTCCGTTTCCCGGTCTTCTTCAAACACCGGCGCGCCGTTTTCAAGCAGCAGCGGCATTTTGTCGATCCATTCCTCGTTTTCCGCTTCCAGTCGACGGATCATACTCAGCAAAACGGCGTTCCCCTGATCCATGTCGTCCGGAAAGGTGATGGCGTTGATGATGATGGTATTCAGTTGTTCGTTATAAACAAAGGTATTTCCGTTTTTGTCGAGGATTTCCCCGCGGTTCCCCGCGACGGCGACGTCATAGGTTCGCACGGCGCTGCCGTCGCCCGTTGTTTCTTTGGCTTTTGCTACCTGATTGTAATAGAGCAGCAGGCAGAAGCCGAAAAACACGAGGACCGATAATACAAAAAGGAAAACCACGCGCGGTTCGGTTTTGATTCTTTTCATGGTCTTTTCTCACAGGCTCAGTCCGGTGTTCCCACGCCCGTGTGCAGCAGATGCTCCACGGCGCGGACCGGGAAATAAAACAAAGGTTCAAACAGGGCGGTCAGCAGGGCGGAGGGAAGATAAAACCGCAGGATGCCCGGCAGAAGGCCGGAAAAACCGCCCTGGATCAGATCGTATACGACGGCGACCAGATTCACGGATGATGCGAACAGAAAACACAGAAGAACGGCGGAGGCGAGCGTGTTCCGGAACACCCGTTTTGCCAGCATCCCGCAGGCAAAGGCCAGCAGGGCGAAACACAGAGCGTAGATCCCGTCGGGAGCGGGAGAAGCAAGATCCCAGAGCGCGCCGCTCAGAATGCCGAAGAAGAATGCGGCGAATTCTCTTTCGTAGATCGAAATGCCGACGGTCAGCGGGATCAGAAGCAGGATCCCGGGTTTTACGGCGCCGAGGAAGACGTTTTGCAGAACCGACGTCAGCAGGATCAGCAGCGTCAGGATCAGTCTTCTGATAAAAGGCCGTTTGTTTTGCAGCTTCATTCTCTTACCCCGCTTTTCCTTCAAATGCGGTGATTACGAAGACGTCCACAAGAGACGCCGGATCAATGTCGGGGGTCACAACGCCGTAGGACGTAACGTCCGATTCGCTGTTGACCATTTCATTCACGGTTCCGATGATCAGATCCCGGGGAAAAACGCCGCCGATGCCGGAGGTGCAAACGATGCCGCCCGCCGTTACGGGGCTGGAACGCGAAAGCCCCGAGAGCCGGATCTGCCCTTTTTCGGAAAGGCCGGTCTTCGGTTCGGTAAAGCAATCCTCTCTCGTGCGGATCTCGTAGGCGCTGACGTTCACCGACGGATGCAGCAGAGAATAGACGGTGGCGCCCGTTTCGGTCACTTTTTTAACGATGCCCACCAGATAACCGCCGTAGATCACGGGGTCGTTGATCTTCACGCCGTCGTTTGCGCCCCTGTTGATGGTATAAGTGCAATAAATGTCGGAGGGGTCGCGGATCACCACGGTCGCCGGAGTAAACTCGAAATCGGCATGATCGCTCTTCACCTCAAGGAATTCTTCATAGGCGAGCAGCTTCTGCTGCATTTTTTCGTAGTCTACCAGTTGTTCCCGGTAGGTCCGCACCTCGGTGCGCAGCGAAGCCGCTTCCTCGCTGTAATAGGCGGCGGAACGGAACCCGGCGTTGAACGCGGAGAGATGTTCCTTGAGCTGTGACGCAACGCCGTTGAGGGGCGTCATAACAAAGCTCAGCGCTGTGGAAACCGGAGACGCGCCGCCGTCGGTCACGGCAGCAATGATGATCCCCAGCAGCAGCGCCACGCAGACGCTGAGCATGATTTTGAATTTTACACCTGAGAAAAACTTACGCATACAATACGACTCCGGATAGAATTACAGCGCGCCCTTACGCACGTTCAGAATGTCTTTGTTCAGGCAGATCGCCGTCCCCGTGACTACGCAGTCCATGGGTTTTTCGGCAATCATAACGGGCATACCGGTGGCGTCCGCGATCAGGCGGTCGATCCCGCGCAGCAGCGCGCCGCCGCCCGTGAGCATGATACCCGCGTCCATAATGTCCGCTGCAAGCTCCGGCGGTGTTTTTTCAAGCGTTGTACAGATGGTGTCAACGATCTGGTTCACCGGGTCCGCAAGCGCCTCTCTGATGTCTTCGGAGCTCACTTCCACGTTCTTTGGCAGGCCGTCCACCAGATTTCTGCCGCGGATGTCCATGGCGCCTTCGCCGCCGTAGGGTGCGGCGGAGCCGATGGATATTTTGATCTCCTCCGCGGTGCGTTCGCCGATCAGCAGATTATACTTTCTTTTCACGTATTGCACGATGGCTTCGTCCATGGTGTCCCCCGCGACACGGATGGAACGGGAACAGACCACGTCGCCGAGGGAGATCACTGCGACCTCGGTGGTCCCGCCGCCGATATCCACCACCATGTTGCCCTGCGGCTCCACCACCGGCATTCCCGCGCCGATGGCCGCCGCCATGGGTTCCTCGATCAGGCTCACGTATCGCGCGCCCGCGCTGATTGCCGCGTCGTGCACGGCTTTGCGTTCCACCTCGGTCACGCCGGAGGAAATGCAGATCATCACCCGCGCGCGGCTGAAGGGAGCGCCGGAGAGCGCCTGCTTGATGAACTGCCGCAGCATGTCCGCCGTCATCTGGAAGTCGGCGATCACGCCGTCTTTGATGGGGCGAACGGCGGTGATGGAACCGGGGGTCCGTCCGATCATCTGTTTCGCTTCGTTCCCCACGGCCACCACGCGCTGCTGGCTGTTTTTTACGCTCACGGCCACCACGGAGGGCTCACGGATCACGATTCCTTTGTTGCGAAGGCAGATCAGGGTGTTTGCCGTTCCCAGATCTATGCCGATATCCTGTGAAAAAAGCATATTTGTATTCGTCCTTTCCGAGCTTTAAGAAAAAAACAATATTCGATGATAATTCAGTTTAGTATACCATAGTCCGGAGCATAAAATCAATACTTTTATTATAATAACAATAAAAAAGCTCAAAATATCACAATAAAAGCGCCCCCGGAAACCGGAGGCGCGGCGATCGTATTCTGATTTATGCCATCAGCTTGCGGATGAGCTGCATGCACTCTTCCTTGTTCATGATGCGGGGCACCGGATACAGCGGATTGCCTTCCTTCAGGGCGCGTTCGGCAAGCAGCGGAATATCCTCTTCCTTGATGAAGTCAAACTTCTCGGGGATCTCCATCTTCGCGTTGTATTCGCGGATCTTCGCAATGAACAGCTCCGCCTTTTCTTTGCGGCTCATGCCGTAGGTGTTGAGACCAGCGATGTCGGCAAGGCGGGCCAGCGGCTTATAGGCCTTGGCGCCGTAGTAATCCAGCACGTAGGGCAGGATCACGGCGTTGGCAAGCCCGTGGGGGGTGCCGTAGGTGCCGCCCAGATTGTGCGCGATGGCATGCACATAGCCCACGTATGCTCTGGTAAAGGCAACGCCCGCCAGATAAGAAGCCTCCAGCATATTGCTGCGGGCGGCGATGTTCGTGCCGTCCTCATACGCCAGCAGAATGTTGTCGAAGATCATCTTCGTGGCTTTTTCGGCGGCGCGCTTTGTCTTTTTGGTGTTGGAGTGGCCGATGTAGGCTTCCACCGCGTGGGTAAGCGCGTCCATACCGGTGGTGGACGTGATCTTTTTCGGCAGGCCCACGGTCAGCTCGGGATCGAGCACAGCGGTCTTCGGCCGCAGAACGGGATCGTTGATCGCGTTTTTCTCATGGGTCTTGGGGTTGGATACCACCGCGGCAAGCGTGACTTCCGAGCCGGTGCCGGCCGTTGTGGGAACGGCGAAGAGCGGGGGCAGCTTTTTGATGACCTTGAGCTGACCGCGCATATCCGGTACGGATTTGTTGGGCCGGACAATGCGCGCGCCGCAGGCCTTCGCGCAGTCCATGGGGGAGCCGCCGCCGAAAGCGATGATGCCTTCGCAGCTGTTTTCTTTGTAAAGCAGCACGGCGTCCTCAATGTTGTCGATGGTGGGGTTGGGCTGTACGCCGTCGTAAACCGTGTAGACCACGCCGGCTTCTTTCAGCGCGTCAAACAGGCCGTCGAGCAGGTGCAGACCCATCAGCCCCTTATCGGTGACCACAAGCACGCGGTTCACGCCCTTTGCTTTCACAAGGGAGGGGAGCTGCTTTACGGAGCCGGCGCCCTTGAGCAGTTCAGGCTCGCTCCAGTCCAGAAAATTCATGGCGACTTTCATAACCTTTTGATAGGCTCTGCAATACGCCTTGTAAAATACGGACATTGATTCTGTTTCCTCCTATCTTACGTAATTTTACAAATACCATTATATCGAAATCAAAGGGGAATTGCAAGCATTATTTTTGTTCGAAAACGAACATGTTCCAGCTCATGGGGGCAAGCCGGGCGGTGAATTTTTTGCCGTCGACTGCGGGGCAGGGCTTTGCGATCGGCGCGACGGCTTCCGTTTCAGCCGTGTTGATCGCCATGGGATCGTCGTTTTCGAGGGCGGTCCACTGAACGGGACGCATATCCGGCATATCGAGCAGCGATACGTCCAGATCGACGCTTTCTTTCACGTCGCGGTTCACGGCGAAGATCACAAGGCGCTTTTCATCTTCGGAAAGCACGGCGCTCGTGTCCACGTCCGGCACGTCCGTATACCATTTCGTGTCGTATTTCGAGCTGTCGTTCACTGTCTGCAGCGCGTAGCCTCTGCCGTATTTTGAAGCGTAATAGAACGGATAATAGATCGTCTGCTTCCAGGCTTTGCCGCCGTTTTCGGTCATGATCGGCGCGATCACGTTCACAAGCTGCGCGAGGCATGCGATCTTCACCCTGTCGGCGTGCCGCAGGATGGCGTTGAGCATGGTGCCCACCACCAGCGCGTCGGCGTAATTATAAACGTCTTCCAGAATGTGCGGCGCTTCGCTCCACTTTTCAAATTCCGCGCCGTGGGAATGATACCAGACGTTCCATTCGTCAAACGAGATGTCGATCCGCTTTTTCGCGTGCCGTTTGCCCTGCACGTAGTCCAGCGTCGCCACCACGTTTTTGATAAACGCCTCGGTTTCCACGCCCTTTGCCAGAAAGTTCTCCAGATCATTGTCGGAATTGCCGTGGTACTGGTGCATGGAAAGAAAATCCACGTTGTCGTAGGCGACGTCCAGCGCGGTGGTTTCCCAGACGCCGAAGGTCTTCATGTTCAGGGAGGAGGAACCGCAGAGGATCGTCTTGATCGACGGGTCGGTCCACTTCATCAGCTTAGAGGCCTCGTTTGCCAGCCGGCCGTAGTCCTCCGCCTTTTTATGTCCCATCTGCCAGTGCCCGTCCATCTCGTTCCCGAGGCACCATAATTCGATCCCGTAGGGCTTTTCGCTGCCGTTCTTTCTCCGCAGGTCGCTCCACAGGGTTCCGCCGGGATGGTTGCAGTACTCCACCAGATTCCGCGCCGCGTCCGCGCCGCGCGTCCCCAGATTCACCGCCATCATCGGCGCCGTGCCGGCGGTTTTGCACCAGCGCATGAATTCGTCGGTTCCGAAGGTGTTGGGTTCGGTGGTGCCCCATGCGAGCTCCAGCCGCCGCGGGCGGTCTTCGGCGGGGCCGATCCCGTCTTCCCAGTTGTAGCCCGAAACAAAGTTCCCGCCGGGATAGCGTACCACGGGGACGTCAAGCGCTTTGATCAGCGCGGTCACGTCGGTGCGGAAGCCGTTTTCGTCGGCGGCGGGATGCCCCGGCTCATAGATGCCGCCGTAGATCGCGCGGCCCAGATGTTCGAGGAAGGAGCCGTAGATGCGGTTGTCGATCTTCGCGGTCCTGTATTCTGCGCACACTGTCATTCTGGCAAATTTCATGCGGTTTTATCCTCCGTAAATAAAGTTTTTGATAATGGTTTTGTTTTGCTCAAAATCCACCAGCAGCACCATGAGCGAATCACGCGTCGCGTCCGACCATGTGCCGTCGGCTGGGATCTGCTGTTGTTTGATTTCGTTGAAGAGGCAGGGAAGTATGGAGAGCGCAAGCTTCCACAGATCATTTTTCGGTATCGTGCATTCGATCTTCGAAGCGATGCTCTCTGCAAGGGCGATCAGCTTGTGGGGCGGCGTTTTTTTCGCCTGGTCGATGATCAGCGTGATCACCTTGCGCTGCCGTTCTGTCCGCGCGAAATCGGATTGCCAGTGCCGGATGCGGACGTATTTGATGGCTTCCTCTCCGGTGAAATAGACGTTTATGCCGGGCTCCTTGTGAACGCCCTCCTCCGCCAGCGCGCGGCACTCGGTTTCGTCGAGCTGGGGCACCGTGATGCCGCCCACGCCGTTGACCAGCTCGATAAAGATGTCGTAGCCGATCTTCGCATAGGCGTCGATCCGCACGCCGAAATTCAGCTCGATGGTATCGATGGTAAGCTGCGGGCCCTCATACATGCAGGCGTGATTCAGCTTTGTTTCTCCGTAGCCCGGTATGGTCACGTACATATCGCGCATAAAGGTCGTGAGCTTGATCTGACGGCTTCTTTTGTCAACGGACATCAGGATCATGGAGTCGGAACGGGTGGCGCTGTCCACGTCCGCCTGGTCCACGCCCATCAGAAGAACGTTGTAAACGGAGCCGCTGTGCATCAGCGACGATTGATCCACCACGCCGCTTTTGTTCATTGCAACGGGCTCATAGGCGGAGATGATTTTTTTGTAGACGCCGTAGCCGATGAGCGACGGCAGGATAAAGCAGAACAGAAGCACAAACGCGACGAATCTGCGAAAACCGTGCTTTTTCTTTTTCTTCGGCGGCGCTTCCTCCGCCGCGGGCCGGGGCGCGCTCCGCTTCCGTCTCGGGGGGGCCTCAGCAGCGGGCGGGGGCGGCGATTTTTTCTGTTTTTTTGCGGGAGTGCTTTGCCGGTATGCCGGCGCTGCCGGGGGGCGGGAGCGCCGTGAACTGCCCGCCGGAGGTTCCGCCTCTGCGCGTCTTCCTCTTTTTGCCGGGGGCGTCAGTTCCTGTTCCTCCGGCTGCGGCGGGTAGTCGTCCTCCCCGTAGTAAGGCGCCGCGTCCCATCCCTGATACGGGAACTCGACCCATCCCTGCTGCGGCGGGGGCTCGTCCGGTCTTTCCGCCGGTCTGCGTCTCACTGTTTTTGGCGGCGGAGCGTCCCGATTCGGCGGGACATTATTGAAATAAACGTCTTTTGCCATTTGCTTTTTATGCCGCCGGACGGCGCGGCGCCGACCGGTCCTTTCGATTCTTATTTGTTCGATGGTACCTTATTCTACATGATTCCCTTAAAAAAATCTATACTTTTCCCTGTTTTTTTTGCAAAATCAGGCAGAAAAACAGAAAATGCCCGGCGTTTTTTGATAAAATATGTAAAACTGAAAAAAAAACTTGAAATTGACGCGCATCTTATATATAATGTTATAAATTACGAAAAATTGCGGAGAACAATGATGTTAGGAAAAATGGTTAGAGTCAAGGTGACAAAACCGTGCAATTTTTTCGATACCCGAACCGGCGTCCGCTATATTGTGAATTACGGGATCGCCGAAGTGCAGAATGAAAAAAAGAATTACGTATTGGGGGCTTACATTCTCGGTATTAACCATCCCGTTCGGGTGTTTGAAGGGAAAATTATCGCGATTTTGCATCAATACAACGGCGGCAAGTCCGTTCTGGTGGTCGCGCCGAAAAATATGCGGCGGATCGACTATGAGATCCGCGACGTGCTGGAGTTCGCGGAAAAAAGAGACAGCTATTCTCTCGAGTGCCTGTATGAACACTCCTGCGGCGCGGTGGTGTTCCGGCGGATCAACGAGGAATACCGCTTCCTCCTGATCAAAAACAAGCGCAGCAATCACTGGGGCTTCCCCAAGGGCCATATGGAAAAAGGCGAAACCCGGGAAGAGACCGCTATGCGGGAGGTGCTGGAAGAAACCGGCGTCCACATCCATATTTACGAGGGCTTCTGCACCGAATCCCGCTACAGGATCGCCTCAAGGATCGAAAAACGCGTGGATGTGTTCCTTGCCTCCACCACCGACACGCAGACGATCATCCAGAAAGAAGAGATCGAAGATTATATCTGGCTGCGGTATCCCGAGGCGCTGCAGATGCTGAAATTCGACAACGACAGAGAGATCCTCGAATCCGTGCAGGAATTTATGGCGGAGCACGATCTCTGAGCGGAACCGTTTTGCTGTTTCATCGGAAGCTCTTATGCTTCCGTTAAAAATGATTATAACGCCCGACGATTTGCCCTTCGGGTACGTTTCTTGCTGAAAGGTGTGTTTATTCATGAAAAAGAATCTGTTTCTTGCATTGACGCTGGTTTTGTGTTTTGCCGCTTTGGGGCTTTCAATGCTGCAGCCGTTTTCGGTCGCCCTTGCGGCGCAGAGCGCGTCGGAAGAAGAAGCGACGACCGTCGCAGCGGACGCTGAGAGCGCGACGTCTCCCGAAAAACAGGGGCTGACCGAGCGGCTTGCCGAAAAGTTCAAGCATCTGTTTAAAGAAGGCACCGGAGGGGAGATCATCGCTTTCCTTGCCTCCATGCTGCCTATTATCGAATGTCGCGGCGGCATGATCATTGCCAAGAGCTTTCAGATCAATTTCTTCAAGGCGTTTGCCCTTTGCTACATCGGCAATATGATCCCGATCCCGTTTATCCTGCTGCTGATCAAAAAGATTTTCGCGTTTATGAAAGCGCACAACATCCTCACCGGCTTCATCGCGAAGCTGGAGGGCAAAACCGACAGAAACAAAGAAAAGGTTCTGCGCTACAAACAGTGGGGTCTGCTGGCGTTCATCGCCATCCCTCTGCCCGGCACAGGCGGGTGGACCGGCTCGCTTTTCGCCGCGCTGCTGGATATTGATTTCAAAAAGGCGCTGCCCATCGTTGCTCTCGGCGTTTTCATCGCCGATGTGATCATGTCCATCGTGACCTACGGCGCGGGCGCGGTGTTCGGATTCTGAGGTCGCCTGCCTGCGTGTGTTTATCTATAAAAAAGGAAAGGAGAATGTCGGGGACGGTTAAAACGCGGCGTGTACAGCGTTTCTCTGCCGCATACAAACCGCCGACGCAGTGACGTATATGACGGAAATCAACGAGACTGAGCCCTCGGTCGCGGATGAACTGCTTCCCCCGTCCGATCCGCATTCCCTGCGCGATTTCAAGGATGCTCTCCTGCTTCCGCTTTCGTCGATAGAAGACGATATGGTCGATGAGGACGAAGAAAAAAAGAGGTTCTCAAAACGCAAAAAAAACAAAGCGAAAAAAATAAAAACGCCGCTCGCGCCTGCCGCGTATCAGCCGCCCGCAGCCGAAACGGAAACATACGCCGCGGACTATGCTGATCCGCAGGCCCCGATTCAGCCGGAAGACGCCCCCTGTTATTACGGATATCCGTATGCCGACGCCGAGACGGTCGATCCCTATGCGTATCCCTATGCCGACGGGCAGACGACCGATCCCTATGAATATCCGTATGCCGACGCCGAGACGATCGATCCCTATTCGTATCCGTATGCCGACGGGCAGACGGCAGATCCCTATGAATATCCGTATGCCGACGGGCAGACGGCAGATCCCTATGCGTATCCTTATGCCGACGCCGAGACCGGCGTTCCTGCCGACGCAGATCCGCAGGAGGATAACGCGGACGATACGCCCTATGAAGCTGCCGCTGCAGCCGATGAGATTCCGGCGCAGACGGGGGACGACGGTTCCTTTGAACAGCCTGCCGAAGCGCAATATCCCCCGGTGCAGACAGTGCGGATCCATCGCGACGACTATCTCGACCGTACGTCCGCTTTATATGTCCCGCCGCAGACGCGGCCGAAATTCCAGGAGCTGTTCGGAACGGACCGGTTCCTGAGCGTGATGTCGCTGGTATCCGTTGCCGCGTGCTTTGTATGGACCTTTGTTTATTTCCTGATGTTGGCAAAACGGGAAAGTATGTTTTCGCAGATGGTTCTGCAGATGGCGCAGGAGGGGCATTACGCCTTCACCGCCACCTTCTCTTCCCCTGTGCTTACCTTTTTGAAAATCGCCCTTTTCCTCATCCCCGTGGTGGCGTTTGTCTGGATGTTCGCGGTGGTGCGGGCGGAAAAAGTCGGCGCGTTCATCGGGAATAAAAAAATCATTTTCGCCGTGATCGCCGTTTTCTTTTTCATCGGCGCCATGGCGGTGTACGATCTCGCAAGGGCGGGGCTGGTATTCGACGTCGCCAAGTTTTAGCGTTTAGAAGTTGTTTATTATTCCGGACGCCGTGTGCAGAGCATGGCGTCGTTGATTCATAAGGAGAAAAAAATCATGCAGATTTACGAAGAATTGCAAGCAAGAGGGCTGATCGCCCAGACCACCAACGAGGAGGAGATCCGCGACCTTGTCAACAACGGGAAAGCCGTGTTCTATATCGGCTTCGACCCGACGGCGGATTCCCTGCACGTGGGGCATTTTATGGCGCTGTGCCTGATGAAGCGCCTGCAGATGGCAGGGAACAAGCCCATTGCCCTGATCGGCGGCGGCACGGGCTATATCGGCGACCCCTCCGGCAGAACCGATATGCGGTCCATGATGACAGCCGAGACCATCGAGCACAACTGCGCCTGCTTCAAAAAGCAGATGGAGCGTTTCATTGAGTTCGGCGAGGATAAGGCCCTTATGGTGAACAACGCCGACTGGCTTCTGAAGCTCAACTATATCGAACTGCTGCGGGAGGTCGGCGCCTGCTTCTCCGTGAACAATATGCTGCGGGCCGAATGCTATAAGCAGCGCATGGAGAAAGGGCTTTCGTTCCTTGAATTCAACTATATGATCATGCAGAGCTACGATTTTCTGGAGCTCTATCGCCGCTACGGCTGCAATCTGCAGTTCGGCGGGGACGATCAGTGGTCCAACATGCTGGGCGGCCGGGAGCTGATCCGCCGCAAGCTCGATAAAGAAGCCAACGCCATGACCATTACGCTGCTGCTCAATTCCGAGGGCAAGAAAATGGGCAAGACCGTGGGCGGCGCCGTGTGGCTCGATCCCGAAAAGACCCCGCCCTTCGATTTTTATCAGTACTGGCGCAACGTGGGCGACGCGGACGTGCTCAAGTGCATCCGGATGCTCACCTTCCTGCCGCTGGAAGAAATCGACAAAATGGACGCCTGGGAGGGCGCGCAGCTCAACACGGCCAAAGAGATCCTCGCTTTTGAGCTTACAAAGCTGGTGCACGGCGAGGCGGAAGCCCAAAAAGCGCAGGCGGCTGCGCGGAACCTGTTTTCCGCGGGCGGCGACGCCGCGCCCGAGATCGCGCTGACGGATGCGGATCTGGAAAACGGCGGGCTGGATATCCTTTCGGTCCTTGTAAAATCGGGGCTCTGCGCTTCCCGTTCCGAAGCAAGGCGCGCGGTGGAGCAGGGCGGCGTTTCCGCCGACGGGGAAAAGATCTCCAACATCAAGCACAGCTTTTCCGCCGAGGCGCTGAAAACCGGCGTGCTCATCAAACGCGGCAAAAAGAACTTCAAAAAAGTGATCGTGAAATGATTACTGCGATCCGGCTGCTGAAATAAATCGCGATACGGCTTCAGTCGAGGGTAACCGAAATCCTTGGCCGGAGCCGTATGCTTTCGTCCCCGAACACCGCGTCGGCGCGAAGCTTTCGCCGGAGCCTGCAAAGATCCGCCCGTTCCCCGTTATAAAGCTTTTCAAAACAGCTTGCCGTTGTTTCTGCGAGTTTTTGCCGCAGCGCTTCGGCGAGCTGTTCCTTTTTCTGTCGGTCAACAGGATATCGCGCGCCGTCCGCTTCGGTGATCTCGGCTTTGATGTGCATCGCGCAATCGAACGCGGGCGCGCCGTCCGCTGCTTTTTGAAAACGCGTCTTCGCCTCCCTGATCCTGCAGGCGACCGGCGGCGTTTGTCCGTCCAGCGTTATCAGTGTCTCGGGCAGGTCGTTCAGCAGCAGCAGTAGCGCCGTGGTTTCTTCCTCCGTTAAAACGCTTTGCAGCCGTTCCCCGCGAAAGATCGCGGTTCCGTTGACAGACAAAGGATCCTCGTGTTTGTCGGTTCTTTCAAGCAAGGGGCAAAAGGCTTCGGTGTCTTCCGAAAGGAGCCTGCCGACAAACAGAAACAGCGGCGTCAGGACGCATTTCCCGCAGGCGTGAGAAGCCGAGAGGATTTTTTCGAGCAGCTGTGCGGTTCCCCCGGCGGAGGCGCACTCGTAAGAAAGGATCGAGGCTGCGTTTTCTGCGGCCACGCAAACGGGGAGCATGCTGCGAACGGTGCGGTTCCGCAGAAAAAAGTCAAGATATGCCGATACGCCGCGTTCCGCCGCCGTCCTGCCGATCACGAGCAGCCGCGTGTGCGCGAAAAAGGGAACCTGCCCCGTGGTCTGTTCCGCCAAAGTGGCCGCCTGCCCTACGGTGCGCGCCGTGAATTGGAGGAACCGGCTGTTTTGGGCGTTCTGCGCCGTTTCGCTCCCGCTTTGCGCGGGCTTTGTGTTCATTGTCAAGAGCGATAAGGTAACGCCGTTTCCGTCCGCGTCCAGCCCTATGGCCTCGATCAGCAGCCGCCGGCTCAGCTCCATCCCCGGCAGCAGGTCGTTTCTGCCGCAGCCGCAGAAAAGAACAAGAAAGAAAACCGGCAGCAGCGTCAAAGAAATCATTCCCTGTATGCCGGATCTATATCGCTTCACTTTTCTTTTTCCCCTTTCTTTCCCTTTTGTATTCCGCGCAGAGCAGCGCCGACGGGAGCAAGGTGACAAAAACAAACACCTGCGCCAGGTTGCCCGCCGCGTCCGTCATAAAACGGCGGATCGTTTCGGCTTTTATCAGCAGCAGATAGAAGCCCCATACCGCCGCCAGCAGAACGAGCTTCCCGCCGCCGGAGCGCAGCGGGAGCCCGGCTTTTTTCATGCTGCAAACGGCCGAGGTAAGATAAAAAACGGTTTTCAGCATGGCGCAGAAGACCCAGAGCGCGCTCAGCAGGTCATCCATACGCTCCACGGTGCCAAGCTCCGCCACGGTGGTGAGCGTGTAGAACTGGAACCGCTGCGTTTCGCCGTAGGCGCCGGTCACGCCGGAGATCAGGGTGAACAGCAGGGAGACCGTGCCTCCGATCGCCGTAACCGTCAGCGGCAGACCGCCCTGCGCCCCCTTTTGTCTGTTTGATGCATAAAAGAGCAAAGCAGCGGGTTCCGCTGTACGCAGGGCGGCGGACAGGCCGTTCCGGAACAGACGCAGAACGTTCACGTCCGGGAGCTTCTGCAGGTTTTCCGGTGCAAACAGGGGCAGCGTCGCCGCCGAGAGCACGCCCGCCGTAATAAAAAAGAACAGCAGTACCGGCGGCGCGGCCCGCGCGGCGGTTTCCGGCCCCGTTAAGGCGGAAACCAGCGCGAGAGAGAAAAACAGCAGCATCAGCCACGGGTGTCCGGCGCGCTGAAACATGGCGACGCCGGAAAAGCCGTCGAGCATCATGGCGCCCAGCGCCGCCTGCCACAGGAAAAAGCAGGCGTAGCCGACAAAAATTGCTTTTGCCGCCGCCGGATGCGTTTCTCCGATCCGGTAAACGCCGGAGCAGCCGGTCTTTTTTCGCAGAAGCAGTATGGGAAGCGAGAGCAGAACGGTCAGCGGGATATAGGTCAGGGCGATCAGATTGCCGTTGAAGGCCGAAAGGGCGGCGGTGCCGTCGTTCGGGAAAGTCAGCAGCCCGAAGATCCGGCTGATAAATAAAAGGGAATAAAAAGCGAAGGGCCGGATACGGAATTCTTTGGCGTTCATTATCAGGTCCTCCGGTTTTATTTCTTTTGGTTCCGCAGAATCTTCCACGGCGCGCGGAACACGGCGTCCTTCTGCGCTTCCGCCGAAAACGGGGAAAACGGGAAGAGGAACGGCAGCCCGAAGGGGTTTAAGGCGCACATCTGCAGAAAGAGGAAGGCAAGACCCAGAAAGACCCCGAAAAAACCGGTGAGCCCGCCCGCGAGAATGAGGACGAAGCGGAAAACGACAATGCGGTCGTGGAGCTTTGAAACCACGGCGGCCGCAATGGTGGTGATCCCCACCACGATCAGCATGGGAGCGGCGATCAGCCCGGCTGTTACGGCGGCGTCGCCGATCACCAGCGCTCCCACGATGCTCACCGCGTGCCCGACGGCGCGGGGCATCCGCAGGCCGGCTTCACGCACCACCTCGTAGATCAGATGGATGGTGATAGCTTCGATCATGAGCGGGAACGGCGTCCTTGCCTCTGCGGAGGCGATATCGAATACGATGTCCGTGGGCAGCATTTTCGGGTGAAACACACAGACAGCCACGAACATTCCCGGCAGCCCCACGGCGACGAAAAAGCAGAGATAGCGCAGGATCCGGATGAAGAGCGCGTAGGCCGCGGTGGTGAGATAATCGTCCAGCGAATGGAAGTAATCGGCAAAGAGATAGGGGACGATAACGGCAAAGGGCGTGCCGTCCGCGATGATCCCGATCCTGCCTTCCGAGAGCTTTGCCGCCAGCAGATCGGGGCGCTCGGTGACGCCGCTGCCCGAAAACAGGTTGGCGGAGCCTGTGTGTAAAAACGGCCGCAGCCAGCCGGAGCCCAGAACGGCGGGCAGCTTGGCCTCTTTCAGCTGTTTTTTTACGGTCCGGAGCATGGCTTCGTCCGCCTTGCCCTTCAGATGACAAACCAAAACGGAGGTGTTGTCCGTTTTGCCCAGCGTCATATGCTCGATGATCAGCGACGGGGTTTTCAGCTTTCTTCGCAGCAGCGCCGCGTTGTCCTTGAAATGATCGGTAAAGCCCTCCTGACTGCCGAATTCGTTCTGCTCGCCGGGCGGCTCCTCCACGCTTTTTTTCGCGTAGCCCTGCACGCCGAACGAAAAGGCAAAGCTCTCGCCTTCCAGAAAGAGCACGTAGGCGCCGGAAAGCGCCTGCTGCGCAGCCTCTTCCACGGTATGCACTTTTTTCATGTCCGCCCCGTGGAACGCGAAAAGCCCGATCTGCGCCGCCGTATGCTCCGGCATATAAAAAGCGTCCCGGTCCAGCAGCGGCGCCAGCACGGCGTTTGCGATTTTCAGTTCGTCGCACATGCCGTCGGCAAAGAGCCCCAGCGCCGGCCGCCGGTTGATCATCAGATCCCGCAGCACGATATCGAA
>CACZOP010000196.1 GCA_902782845.1 Oscillospiraceae bacterium
CGACCCCGAGCTGCAGGGCCGCATCTTCTCGCTCCTCGGCCTTTCAAAAGAAGAAGCGCAGCAGAAGTTCGGCTATCTGCTGGACGCCTTCCGCTTCGGGCCGCCGCCCCACGGCGGCTGCGCGCTGGGCCTCGACCGCCTTGTGATGCAGATGATCGGCGCCGAGAGCCTGCGCGACGTGGTGGCCTATCCCAAGCTCAAGGACGCCACCGAAGCCATGACCGAATGCCCCTCCCCCGCCGACCAGGCGCAGCTCGATCTCTTAGGCATTCAGCTCAAACAGGAATAAACCGAATCGCGATAAAACTTACACACTTACAAAAACGACCGCTCCCGCCCATGGGAACGATCGTTTTTCTTGTTTTAATGAAAAGGATTTACGAAAGCTTTACCGGGTTAAAGGAGATCCATTTGAGCGTAGGGGCTTGAGTTGCTTTGCCGTCAAAGCGGATGGCGCCGTCATTGCTGAATACAAGTTCGTTTTCACCTTCGTGCAGCGTTATATTGAAGGTGACTGTTGAGAAATTCTCTGCAGAATACGTGTTGCGGCACATCACTTCCACCGGCGCGCCGCCGTTGACGCAAACCGTAAAATATTCCTCGATCAGATCCACGTTATAAGCGTGATACCCGCCCTCCGCATTGTTGGAATAGCAGAGTGTAACGCGGTAGTCGCCGCCGGTGGGCGCCGTGACCGTGATCCGCGCTTCTCCGGACGTTTCGGAGCCGATACCGCAAAGCAAACCATTTTCGATTTTCGCCGCGCCGGAAAGCGTCATCTGGTCCGGCGTGATCCCCGGTGTGGACGGCGTCCGGTTTGCCGAAACCACGCAAGGGACGTTTTTCCCTGCAAGCGTCAACAGATTCAGTCCGCGCCGCAGATAAACCGTGGTTGTGCCGTCACATGTGCCTGCGGCAGCGCCGTCAACAGTCAAAGCGCTCGTTTTGCAGGCGACGGCATAATACCCATCCGCTGGGGCCACGGCAAGGTAAGCCGTGGTATTCTCCGCCGCACTTTCTTTTTCGGCAAGCAGTTTCAGGTTCTGCTGCACCGAAGCGGACGTCAGCAAAACGCTGTCCAACACGAAGGTCCCTGTATCATGCGCAAAGCGGAGGGTGTTCTTCCCCATTTTCAGTTGAACGCGCACGTTCAGGGCAGAGGTATACTCGCTGCGGATGGTGTTGGGCAGAGAAATGCGCAGGGCGTCGTCCTCGTTGCCGTTCACTGTAAGCTTTGCGACTCCCGTAACACGGTCCGCGGGACGACTGCCGTCGTTCGCCTTGCCGTAGATCAGGTCCAGATCATAGGCGCCGCTTTTGGGGACGCAGACCGTCAGTTCCACGCCGTCGCCCGGGTTTTCCATTCCGCCCACCATGCCGGCAATCTCTCCGGTGGTGGCATATGCGCTGTCGTAGGTGTATGCGTTTCCGAGCAGTTTTCCGTGCTCCGCTTCATAGCGTTCCCCGCAGGGTCCAGGCGTTTCGTTTGCAGCGCCGGCCGGCGTTACGGTAACGAGGTACACTGCGCCTTCGCGCATATCCCTGAGCGGCACCGTCAGGCTGTCCCCCGCCGTAAACACATTTCTGTCAAGCAGCAGCGTCGGCGTCGTCACTGCGCCGGTCAAGCCCCGGAATTGCACTTCCTCCACCTGCACGCGGACGTTCTTCCCCAGTGCCGTGGCTGAAAGGTGGTCGAACCGCAGTTGCCCCGTGTGCGCAGCGGCGCCGCAGAGCACCTGGATCCGGTCTTTTTCCGGAGACAGCACCGGAAGCGTATAAAAATCTTTATACTTTAGTTCCCTTCCCTCCCGCACGGCCTTTTCAAAGTCGCCGTGAAAGAGATCGTGCTTTTCCTGCGCCAGCACATTTCCTTCCAGATCCGCATACCAGCGATAAAGCCACCAGCAGGCGTTTGGCATGTTGTCGTCGGCGGTGTTGTCGTTCAGGTTGTTCGCCAACCGCCAGTAAGCAACGTCACCGTAGATCCCGGCGGACTCAAATCCGCACACGTAGGGCAGCATGGCGGCGGGGTTGCCGCATTCCTGCATGGTGCCGTATTCGGTCACAATCACAGGCAAAGGTTCAATACCAAGCATTTTTTCCAGCGCGCGGTATTCCGTCGCGTGGTCAGTCAGCAAACGGGAGGAAAGGTCGCCCAGCTCGTGATAGATCATCACATCCGGCACACAGTCGTTTGCCTTGCAGAACGAGAGGAAGTCCCGTTCCTTTTCGGCGTTATACTCATAGTAGCCCGGGCCGCCGATTTTCACATCGGGCTGCAGCGCGCGGATCATATCATAGGTTTCCTTCCACGCGGCAAAGAATCGATCCCGTCCCGTTTCGTTGAACGCGCCGTAAACGTTGCCGTCGTCCCAGAAGGCGGTCTCGCCGAACCACACGCCGTTGTCGCACTCGTTAAAAGGACAGTAAACCACCCGGTCCGCGTAAGCTTCAGCGGAAAGCCGGCGGACGGACGCCTCCACCCGCGGCAGATAATCCTCCCGCAAAAACGCCGAGGGATCATAGGTCCCTGCCTTTCGCGCTTCATAAATCGTGTCATTTTCGTAGTACCAGGTGGAATAATGATCCTGGAGATACACCACCAGATAATCGGCGGCGTCCAACGCGCCCACCACGTGGGAAAGATCTCCGATGGGATGCTGCAGGCCGCCCGGCACCTTTTGCGAAACGGAAGCGATATCCAGGCTCTGCGCCATCAGGTCCGAGGGCACGCCCGCCTCCGCCAACCCATAGAGGTACCCGGACGCCCGGGAGGACACAGGGGCGCCGGGTGCGGCGGCGTCGATCACGACCGTCGGCACAAAGCCAAATCGCAGGGACGAAAAGAAAAATGAGAAGATGAGCAAGAGCTTCGTAAACCACGCCATGGCAGGTCTCCTTTCCGGTGATGGAAGTGGAATCGATGGTATTGTCAGAGAATCATGAGCAGATGAAGTCTTGTACATTTGATTCTGTATTTATAGAATATCATAAAACAGGTCCATGTACAAGTGATTTATTCATAGTTTCAAGCCTTGCTTTTCGCTTCATATTATGGTAGGATAATGAATAGTAACAACAGAGAGGAACCAAAGCGATGCTGCGATTCAGGGACGGGAAATTCAAGATCATGCAGGTGGCGGACGTGCAGGAGGTGCCGCAGGTATCGCCGGACACGGTGAAGCTGCTGACGCTTGCGATCGAACGGGAGCAGCCCGACCTGATCGTTTTTACCGGCGACCAGGTCTACGGTCTGATCCCCCTGTTCTTTCTCGGCGACAATGAACGAAACGTCCGGCGGACGCTGCAAAGAATTCTTGCGCCGGCGGAGGAGGCCGGGATCCCCTTTGCCGTGACCTTCGGGAACCACGACGATCAGGCGGGGCTGACAAACGCGGAACAGGCGAAGCTCTATGCGGAATTCCCACATTATCTCAGGGGCGAGCGCCGCGGGGACGACGACCCCGGCACGCTGCTGCTGACGGTACAGAACAGCGAAGGCGCGGACGCGGTCAACGTGCTGCTGGTGGATTCCAACGGCCAACGCGGCACCGGGGAATATCTGCCGGTGAAGCCGGAGCAGCTTTCATGGATCAAAGAAAAGCTCGAA